>CAZWLZ010000233.1:0-5969 GCA_964634505.1 uncultured bacterium
TGTCTGAAACCATGCCAAGAGGCGGATTTGAACCGCCGACACGAGGATTTTCAGTCCACTGCTCTACCAACTGAGCTATCTCGGCTTTTCTCTGTCGATTATCTATTATAACTTACTTTAAAAAAATAGGCAAGTATTTTAATTAGATTTACTTGTTAAAGAGAAATAATTTTACTTAAAAAGTTTTTAAATGATTAAATAGTGATGATTTTAGGTTGAAATATTAATTTATTCTTGCACTAATTCGGTGTTAAATTCGTTAAACGATCGCCTTTTCAGGGTAACAGATTCTTCTCTTGGTAATAAATCAAAAACTTTTCTCAAGGAATCATCAATAGATTCGTAAGGAATTTGTCCTTTTTCATTAAAGACTATTTGTCCTTCTTCATCTAAAATAACGGTTTGAGGCACTGCTCCTTGATAATAATAACCTGTCTCATTCTTATTATATTTATCTTTTAAAGGAATTGTATCAACATTTACAGGAATCAGACTAGCAGCTTTGCCATAAAATTCTTGGATTCGTGAAACAATGATGGCAAATTGCTTACAATCACTACTATCATCCAAATAATAAACTAAAACAGTAGGCGTTTTTCTCTCTAAAGATTGACTTAAAGTAAAATGTGGTGGCACTAATGAACCATTTCCAGCATATACTACATAAATATTGCCATCATAGCGATCATTATTCACATCTGCCATAGCAAAAAGAGGAAAAAATGTCAATAGACTGAAACAAAAAGTTACAATTAGGCTATATTTAATTAGTTTTTGCCAAAAAATATTTAGAAACATCATAATATTGATTAAAATTTGATTATAGAGAAAAATTTGTATTCGTAATTAAAACTATTAAAACAGAAATTACCATCTCACTATTTTAGCTGTGAATAATTTTGAAAATCAAAAACGAACAATTAAGGATGAGGTAAAATTTCAACATCCTTTTTTAAATACTCATTATGACCTTTTTGGGGTGCATCCGTCAGCTTCTTTTTTAGAAATAAGGAAAGCCTATCGAGAATTGAGTAAATTATATCATCCCGATACCACTAATTTAGCTCCTTTGGTAGCCAAAGTGAAGTTTCAGGAGTTAAATGCCATATATGATATATTGTCTAATCCCCATCAAAGAATGGATTACGATAGGAAAATTGGTTATTTTTCTTCTGGTGAAATTTCTTCTTCTCCAGTCTTAAATTATCCTCATTATAAAGATAATACCACTAATTCTGTTTATCTGGATATTGATGATCGCCAACTTTCTGGAGGAGAAATTTTTGCGTTGTTATTAATGGCCATGACTTTTTTTTGTTGTTTATTTTTAGCTATTTTCATGGCATGGTGGCGGATGAATCATTAATTTTTATTAAATTTCACTATCAATGTGATAATAAATTCATTCATTGATATTAATAATTCTCTATTTTGTTATGTTATCTAAACCGTTTTTTGAACCTCCTTTTTCCTTGAAAAATGGTCTAGTAATGACTTTAAATACTGCTTTTAATTCTCCTTTAAATTGGCAAAAAAGTCTTGTTTTATCTCAGTTAAATTATCAATCTATTATTTTTCAAGGATTGTATAATACTCCCATTTATGCTAGAGTTCTCATTCCTCAAAATCCACAAAGTACTATTATTGCAACTTATGGTATTACAGGAGATTTAACCGATCAATGGTTTTTACAAATATTAGCACATAAGGCTTTTAGTCAAAATCATGCGATCATTTTGTTTGATTGGCGATCGCACGGTAAAACAGCACAATTATCTCCCTCCTTAACGACTGATGGATTATATGAAGGGAAAGATTTTGTCTTAATTGCAAATCAAGCTAAAAAAATGGGATTACCTGCACCTTTTTGTTTTATGGGTTATTCTTTGGGGGGAAAATTAGCTTTGTGGGGATTAAATGAAAGTCGATTTGTTAATAGTAATAAAGATTATCCATTCTTAAAAGAGACTGATATAAAAGGGTGTGCAGTAATTTGCCCTAGTTTAGATGCGAAAAAGTCTTTACTTTATTTAATGAATCATCCTATTTATAAATATGTGGAAAAATCTATTACTAAAAACATCAAAAATTTAGCTTTAAATTTACATAAATATCATCCTAACCACTTTGATTTAGAAGTAATAAATAGTATTAAAAGTATCTGGGATTTCGATCAAAAATTAGTCATTAAAAGGCTTAATTTTAAAAGTGTTGAAGAATATTATGATACTACTAGTCCATTAAATTTTTTACCACAATTAAATAAACCTACATTTATTTTATATGCTGAAAATGATCCTTTATTTTCCCCTAGTATTATACAAAATTTAATTAAAATAGCTAATCAAAATTCTATGATTAATTTATGGTTAACTAAATATGGAGGTCATGTAGGTTATATTAGTAATAAAAACTGTCAAAATTATTGGCAAGATAATGATCAATGGTATGCTTGGAATCGTATTTTAGATTGGTGGAATTTACTTATTAAAAATTAAGGGGCATGACAATGGCATGAGTTTTTGTTAATTTTTAAAACTGCCCCCAAATCAACTGTTTAGGGATTTCTGTTTTTTGATCTTAATTTTTTAAAGTTTTTTTAAGATGAAAAAGACGAGCGACTAACTCTTCTGTGGCTTGTTCGGGGTAACGTTCAGTGATAAAATCAATAAAGTCTTCAACCGTACACTCCACATCATAGCCTCCCTTCCAAGTTAAATGAAATTCTTTATGTATCTTTTCATCAATAGTAATCAGATTATCAAGGGAAGTAGCTAAATGGGGATATTTATTAACACTATACAAATGATGAGCGGCGATCGCCGTTATGTTTCTGCTAGTGGCATGAACTAAAGTAATTTGACAAGTATTTTTATCTCTTCTTTTAGCCTTATTTTTTACACTTTCAATATCTTTATGAAATCTCAATTTTTTACGTTCTTGTTCTTGCAAAACAGGTTCAATTTGTTTACTCACTGCCATGCACATTTTTTGACGAGATTTATCTTTTAAATTTTCTCCCAATTCTCGTGCAATTCTTACCGAACCTTTGCCCGAAAACCATAACTCAGGCTGATTTTTATTGATATTATCTGGGTTATTTTTGGTTTTTCGGGTGATTTTTTTCGGTAATTCTCTTTCGGCAAAATCTACATTTATTTCTAAAGGTTTCTCTGATTTTCTTAAATCTTCTATAGCTTTATTTAATCTAGCCCCATTGGTTGCTAATATTCTTCTTAGGCTTTGTTTATGGATCATAGATCGTCCATTTACTTGTATAATTCTATCATCCTCAGTCAATTCCTCAAAAATAACTTTTTTTGCTAAAGAGTTAAGTATTTTTTCCTTATGTCTTGTGATAAATTCCTTTATTAATGCTAATATTCCCTTCTTTTCGTGGGTATCTAAATAATGACCAATTTTTAATGCTCCCTTGTCCGAATATTTCCTGATGTTTTTATTTTGATTAAGAAAAATATAATCTTGATTTTCTTGTAAATTCCAGTCATCTTGTGTATCTGAATCAAAAAAATTAACGATTTCGTCTAAACGTTCTACGGATATTTCTAAAGTTTTAACTAATTCTTCTTCAGAAATACTAAATGAATTTTTCTCTTTTGCCATGATTAGCTCTGAAATGTTTTAGGTAAAATTGATTTATACATAACATTAATGCGATCAAAAATTCGAGCATCTCCTGTTAGTGAATTATCAGGATGATATTTTTTTGATAATTCTCGATAAGCAGATTTAATCTCTTTTTCAGTTGCCGTTTTTGGATTAATTCCAAATACTTGCCAAGGACGAAAATACTTAAAAATATTAATCCCGTTGATGCAATCAATTCCTTGTTCTCCTTGTTCTTCAGGTAAAATACCCACAAATTCTCGATAAAGAGTTTCCCATGATTGTTTTTGTCGAAAGTTTAAATTCATATTTTCCGCAGCTAATTTAAACTCAGAAGATTTCTGTAAGTCTTTAGTATCATTTACTTGAAAATAATCTAAAACAGCTTTTTTGATCGCCACCATAGATAGAGGTTTTTTACTTTTTGTTTTCTTAGTTATTTTTCTTTTTTGATTGAGAATAACGAAGTTGGCAAACTCTCTTAAAAGAGAACTTTCAATTTTTGTTTCATCAGAAATTCGCTCAATTTCTTGACAAATAATTTCGTTTAACATAATTTTTCTTTTCCTAGAATGCTCATTTTCTTTATATTTTAATTTAGCCTCTTCTAACTATTTTCTAACAAACTATCTCATAGAATAAATAGAGGAGATATTTTTCCTCTTATTTATCTATTCAGTCTGAAAACATCAAATTATGGCGTATTATTTTGTAGAGATTTCAAAATTATAATTGATTCAAATGATTCCCTCAAAAAACAAGCCTATAGCTTAAAAATTGCCCCAAAGCATTATAAAATTCCATCACCACAGAAGGATTAAGAAACTCTTAATTCTCACTGCATAGAACTTAAGTAGGAAAATAAATAAAAAAAACACGGTCTTTTATTTTATCATGTCATTGTGAAGTAAATTTGCTAAAAATATATGAAAATTCATAAACTACAATATTATGATGAAGAATATCAATGGAAACTAGAAGGATTAGAATTGTTAGACAATCTTAATCTTTTAGTGGGAGTTTCTGGTGCGGGAAAAACTCGCATTTTACAAGCTATTTATAATCTCAAAGCAATAGCAAATGGTGCTTCCTTAAATGGAGTTGAATGGAATGTCTCTTTTTGTGCAAAAGATAAAACTGAATATGAATGGAGTGGTAAATTTGAGTTAATAGAAACAACAACTCCCATTGATGAACACTCTGATCAAGACGAAAAAAATGCCAAAATTATCTCTGAAAATTTAACAGTTAATAATGAAGAGATAGTAAAAAGAACTGAATCAGAAATAGTTTTTAACGGAAATAAAACACCTAAATTATCGCCTTTTGAAAGTGTTATTGAATTGTTAGCACAAGAAGACATTATAACCCCTATTAAAGAAGAATTAAATAAAATAATACTGACAGATTCGGAAAAAGATTTTGAGAGAATCTGGCGACTATCATTATCAATTTTTAAAAAGTATGAAAAATATTCTTTTTCAGAGTTAAAAGAGGAAGACTTGCCTATTCCTGTAAAATTAGCAATAGTTTATCGTAGATTTCCCGACAATTTTTCAGAGATTAAAAATACATTTACAGAAATTTTCAGTAATGTATTAGATATAAAATTAGAAAAATTAATTGACAATGATATTCCTATTTCTTTATCTCAATTATTAAAAGAAACAACAATAGTTACTATTCAAGAAAAAAAAGTTGAAAAATGGATTCAAAATATATCTTCAGGTATGTTAAAAACTTTGATGTATATTAGTCAATTATATTTATCTCCTAACAATTCTATTATTTTAATAGATGAATTTGAAAATAGTTTAGGGATTAACTGTATTGATAGCGTCACGGAATTAATTTTAAATAATCATAATTGCCAATTTATAATTACCAGTCATCATCCATATATTATTAACAATATTAGTCCAGCATTTTGGAAAATAATAACTCGTCAAGGAAGTTTAGTAACAGTAAAAAATGCCAAAGATTTTCATATTCCAGACTCAAGACAAAAGGCTTTTATTGACTTAATTAATATTCTTGAAGATGAAGAAGAAAATGAGGATAATTAATAGATGAATCTTTACTTTTTAGTTGAGGGAAATAGTACAGAAAAAAAGATATATCCCCGATGGTTAGAATATTTAATTCCCGAATTAACTCAAGTCAAATATTATGACGAGGTAATAAAAAATAATTATTATTTAATTAGTGGGCAAGGGTATCCAGCTATTTTACATGATGGACTTGATAACGCTATTGACAAAATTAAAGAAGTTAATAACTATTATTATTTAGGGCGTTGCTTAATTAGAGTATGATGAAGATATTAACACGATTGTAAAACA
>CAZWLZ010000234.1:0-5960 GCA_964634505.1 uncultured bacterium
CTCCTCAAGGTAATAGCCTCTTCCACTGTACGCCTAGCAGCCGCAATTTTAAAAGATTCCTGAGTTTGAGGAGCAATAATTTTAGCTACAATATTCTGTAATGTACCTTGAGTTCTTCTTATATTAACAACTTGAATAGGGTCTAAACGAAAATTAATAGCAAAACTCGCCGTTAAATCTTGTAAGTCTTTTGTAGCACTTTGGGCTGGAACTTCAAATTTTTGCACCGTTAAATCATACAAATCCACCGTAGAAATAATCGGCGGTTTATAGTGAATACCCTCTAGTAAAACTTCATCTTGAGCTTTACCTAAAACGCTTAAAACACCTGCTTGACCCGGATTAATGATTACAAAAGCATTAAGTCCAAAAAAAACGATTATAGCCGCAATTAAACCAAAAATTAAAGGCACGACATTAGAATTATCTTCACGATTCAAAATTGTATCTCCTATTTAATAATATTTATAGTTAATGATAATTTAAAAAGCAAAATTAAAGATTTGAAAATATTGATTATCGCAACGCACAGGTTAATTAAAATATTTCAATCTTTCAGCCAAGACGTTGAAACCCCTTATTAACAAGGGTTGTTAACATCCTAAGCATTTTTGCGACTGCTATATCCTTAAAAATTTAATTTTTAACTAAAATCTGATACCTGTTAATTAATATCTAAACTTAAAACATAATGACCTAAATTTAATCGTTCTGTCCACAATTCATAATCAATTCTTAAACTTTGAGAATTGCTACCGTGTTTCAAAGTTAAATTACGAGTAAAATTTCTTAACCGAAAATTCTGATTATTTTCTGAGGAGGAATTATTTAACCAATATCGCTGAATACCATAAACTCCAGCCTCCCAAAAATAACGATAATTTAAACTCTTTTGACTTTGTTTTGTTAAAATTACCCGATAAGGTGAAATTTCTAGCCATAATAAATCTTGTGAAATTTTATTTTCTTCTGATGGCATTGACAATTCAAAATTAGCTTCTTTTAAAATTAAATGAAATTTATTATTTTCTCTTTCATATAAAATTCCAGAAGTTTCGAGAGTATTTAAAATAGGTAAATCTGTAGAAATAAAGGAAAGAGATACGGCTCGATGATTAGTTAACATGAAAGCTCAATTTAATACTTGATACTCTTAGGATAGATCAAGATTATCAAAAATTTAATTATTTATTTTCTTTTTTTTTTACCCATTCCCTATTACCCATTTCCCATTACCCATTCCATTAATATTAATTACTGAAAAAAATTTTTCATTTTCCCTTGCCATTTGTTTTATTTTTTTGTTATAATCTGTAAATGTGCGAGATAATCCTCAGTAGCTCAGTGGTAGAGCGATCGACTGTTAATCGATTGGTCGCTGGTTCGAGCCCAGCCTGGGGAGTTTAAATTAAATTATAGTTTAGTTCTATTATTAATTTTTATATATTAAATAATCAGTCTTTAATTGGCTGATTATTTTTTTACTAAATTTTTGAGTAGGAAAACTCAATTAAATAGTTATTTGTCTGATTCAATTTGCTTGAGATGAATATTTTTTCTACCTAAAGAAATTTCAAATTCATCCCCCGGTTTTAAACCCATTTTTTTTGTATAAGCCGAACCAATTAAAAGATTACCATTAGATTGCACTGAAATTCGATGATTTGCAATTCTACCCGCATTTGATTTTTTATTCTCAGATGTTGTTGTATCCAATTTTATTCCCTCCGCTTCCATTAAAGCATTTAAAAATTTGATCATATTTACCCTTTTTTGGTCATCATTTCCTATTGTATAATAACCACATTCCAGAGCTTTTTTTTCTCTTGATATATTACCTAATTTTTTGACTTTTTTTAATAAGTCGATACCAGTAAGAGGTTCATTTTCGTTCATTTTTTCATCTCTTTTATTTTAGGATTATGTTTAATCTTTTTTCGCTTTATTGTAGTTTTTAAAACTTAATTAATAAGGTAAAAAAAATTTTTTATCTCAATAAATACTATATCTTAAAATAGTCTTTTTTGACATATAAAGATAACTTTAATTACTATTAAAAAACAGACAAAAACTTTATCTTAACTTTATAAATTTTTAGTAAACTTAAGTACAATTAATTATGAAATTAACAAGAAAAACTCACTATAGTGTTAAGGCTTTATTAGATTTAAGTTTAGAGACAAATAAGAAAGCAAATTCAGTGCAATCTATTTCAATTCGTCAAAATTTACCCGCTCCTTATTTAGAAAAATTATTAATAAAAATGCGTAAAGCTGGGATAGTTTTATCTATTCGTGGTGTTTATGGAGGTTATCAATTAGCACTACCTCTAACGGAGATTTCTTTAGGTAACATTTTAGAAGCAATAGGAGAGAAAATAGAGCCTTTATCGGGCTATAATTTTGATCAAAATTGTGCCGAGGATTGGGTAACGTTTACCTTGTGGGAAAAAGTTAATCAAAGGTTAAAAGAATCTTTATATAATATAACTTTGGCTGATTTATATTATGATGTGCGAAGTCGAAAAGCATCTATGGGAGAAAGCCCCAATTTTATGGTTTAAAGAGGTTAATAAATGGATGAAAATTTAAGCTATAAAGGGGGTTGTCATTGTGGCAAAATTCGCTTTTTAGTTATTATTAAAAAATTTGAAATTATTGAATGTAATTGTTCTATTTGTCGCAAAAAAGGGTTTCTTCATTTAATAGTTAATCCTGATGATTTTCAATTACTAAAAGGTCAAAATTATTTAACTATTTATACTTTTAATACTCATTTGGCTAAACATAGTTTTTGTCAAGTTTGTGGTATTCATTGTTTTTATATTCCTCGTTCTCATCCTGATTTAATTGATGTTAATATTCGTTGTTTAGATGAGGATATTATTAATAAGTTTAAAGTTACTTATTTTGATGGGCAAAATTGGGAAAATAACATTAATAAAATTACTGAAAATGATCAATGTTAGATATTATAATTTTAATTTTAGCTTCCTTTTTAGATTATTTAATTGGTGATCCTTGGACTTGGATTCATCCTGTAAAAGTTATGGGTTGGATTATTAATAAATACACCCAATTTTTTTTAAAATTTAATAATTATAAATGGGGTCAAAAATTAGCTGGAATTGTATTAGGAATTACTTTAATTTTTGGTAGTGGTATTTTAAGTTGGTTACTATTTTTTTTGGTGGCTAAATTTAGTTATTGGTTGAGCTTTGTGTTACAAGTAATTTTGTTAGCAAGTTGTTTTGCCACTAGAAGTCTTAATCAAGCAGCTAATGATGTTTTAATTCCTTTTGCTCAAGGTGATTTAAGTCAGGCTAGAAGTAAATTAAGTTTATATGTAGGTAGAGATACGGACAATTTAACAGCCGAAGAAATTCTACGGGCAGTATTAGAAACAGTGGCAGA
Source organism: uncultured bacterium (assembly GCA_964634505.1). Classification (GTDB taxonomy): domain Bacteria; phylum Cyanobacteriota; class Cyanobacteriia; order Cyanobacteriales; family Cyanobacteriaceae; genus CAZWLZ01. Next base: position 3,414 of record CAZWLZ010000234.1, read on the forward strand.
AAATACTACTGATGGTGTTAGCGTCCCTTTATTTTATGCCTTGCTAGGTGGTATGCTGGGTGTTGGTTGTACTCCTTTGGCGATCGCCTACAAAGCCAGTAGTACCCTAGATTCCATGATAGGTTATCGAGAAGCACCATTCACCCAAATAGGTTGGTTTAGTGCTAAATTTGAAGATTACTTAACTTTTATTCCCTGTCGTCTCACGGTTTTTACCTTAGCTTTAATCTCAGGAAAACCAAACCAAGTATTATCTATTTGCAGTAGAGATGCGATTAAAGATTCAAGCCCAAATTCAGGTTGGAGTGAAGCAGTTTACGCCGCCATTTTAGGAGTACAATTAGGAGGCGAAAATACTTATAAAGGTATAGTCAAGCAAAAACCATTATTAGGAGACTCTATCTATCCAATTAGTGAAATTAAAATTAATGAAGCCTTAAATTTGACTAGAATTTGTTTTTTAACGTGGTTAATATTAGGATCAGGTATTCTAGTTAGAATAGAAATAATTAATTAAAATATCAGTATTTTTTTGAAAAATAATTGTGAAAAAAATTAACATTTATTGTTGATAAAACATGATAACTTAATTAAAATAATTAGAATTTAATAGAAAAAATTTATTTAATTTATGACAAAAGTTTATCAAGTTGAAATTTTTTACGAAGAGAAAAGCCATTGTTTTGAAGTACCAGAAGATCGTAGAATTTTAGAGGTTGCTGATGAATTGAATCTCGATTTACCTAGTTCTTGTCATACAGGAGTTTGTACAACTTGTGCGGGTAAAATTATATCCGGAGAAGTACAACAAGATGATGCCATGGGAGTATCTCCTGAATTACAAACTGAAGGTTATGTGCTTATGTGTGTGGCTTATCCTCTTTCAAATTTGAAAATACAAGCTGGAAAAGAAGAAGAAGTTTATACTCGCCAATTTGGGAAATGATTGAAATTTTATTCAAATTATAAAATGTAAGTGTTTGTTTTTTTGTTATGAATAATGATCAAAATTTTTCAAATCAATTAAATTTTATTGGTCAAAATTCTAGTTTTAAATTAGAAAATGATCAATTTTTAGATCAGGCTATAGATTTTTTAAATCAAGGACAATATGAAGAGGCTTTAAATTTATTAGAGAAATTAATTAGTTTAGAACCTAATAATATTACTGCTTGGGAAAAAAAAGCCATAGCTTTGCAAAATCTGGGCAAAATAAATGAGGCTATTAATACAAATAAGACTATTCTTAATTTGTATTCTGCTTCTAGCGAGATAAAAAATAAAAATAATGAAGGCAAAGCAACAAACAACAGGGAAGAATATTCCTCAGAGAAATTAGAGTTTTTGCTGCGAAAATTAGTTGAGGAATATAAAAATAAAAATTGGCAAGTAGCTTTACAAGATGCGAAAACAATTTTAAAAATTAATACTCAATATTACCAAGTTTGGAATATTATTGGTAGTGTTTATAGTAATCTTAATAAAGATAATGAGGCTTTAATTTGTTTTAATAAAGCATTAGAAATTAATCCTAATTTTGAGTTAGCTTTACATAATAAAGGGAATTTATTTTATAAACAAAATAAGTTAGATGATGCTTTAATGTGTTTTAATCAAGTATTAGAAATTAATAGCAATTTTTTCTTAAGTTTAGACAATAAAGGTGCTATTTTATTAGAAAGAAATCATTTTCAAGAAGCTACAGAATGTTTTGATAAATCTTTAGAAATTAATCCTGATATTTATTTATCCTGGGAAAATAAGGGTAAAGTTTCTGCTAGACTGGGGGATTTAGAAAAAGCTTTAATTTTTTACGATAAGGCTTTGAGTGTTGAACCAAATTTAGGAAAACTTTGGAATGATAAAGGTAATATTCTTTCTAGTTTAGGCAAAGCCAAAGAAGCGTTGATTTGTTATAACCAAGCCTTAGAATTAAGTCTAAATAATTTATGGATGGCGGCCTTAAATAAAGGTATTATTGTCAGAGATTTAAAAGGTGATGAAGAGGCTATAAAAGTTTGGAATCAAGGCATTAAAAATTTAATTCCTGATGTTAATGATTATGATAAGGCTTATGGTACTTTTTGTTGGCAAAAAGCTAAAACTTATTTTAATAAAATTAATAAGACGGATTTGTTTAATTTAAGTGCAAAACAGAGGCAATATTTATATCAATCTTTAAGTAATTATTTTCAAGCTCTTAATTATTTTCATAATTCTTCTTTAGAGTTAAATCTCTTAAAAGTTTTAAAAGAAATTATTATTGTTTGTAATAGTTTAGATTGTTTTGAAAAAAGAGAACTTTTATTGGCAGAGGGCAAAATTCTATTTGTTAAAATACTTAATACTATAAATGATACAGATTATAAAAAAGATTTTATTAAAGAATTTGCTATTTTTAATAAAGAACAATAATTTACAAATTAAATAAATTGTTTTGGCGGTCGCCAAAACAATTTGTCATAAAAATAAAGGTTTTAGGGTTGTTTGTATGTCCGTAGGGGCAAACCCCCTGTGGTTGCCCAATGCCTTTGGGCTACGCACGGG
>CAZWLZ010000235.1:0-5929 GCA_964634505.1 uncultured bacterium
AGTGCCTTGATTATTGCTACCTTTGTTTATTCCCTGATAAGTTGATTCTCTGATTAATTCTAAATATTTAGGCTCAATGGTAAGGAGTAAGTTTGATTTGCAAATCTCTTTATCTTGAGTAGTTAAATTAACCATTGCCTCAAATATTAATGAGGGTAATGGGTAATGGTTAATGGTATCAGATATATTGTGATAATTCCCTGAGTTATTCTGATAGTCTTGGTTATAGGAATTTTGAGGATAATTATTTTTACAAGTATCTGATACTATCTGATTGTTAACTGATTTGTTATAAACGTTAGTAAAGGTATTTTGAGGGTAATTACCGTTATGAGAGTAATTGCCATTATGAGAGTAATTACTGTTATTAGATATATTCTCTGGTATATGAGGATATTTAGGAGAATTATTGTTTTTATCTTTGAATAATGAGCATTTAATCCCTATACATCCTCTATCAGATAATTTGCCTTTATTGCCTCGTTTATAACCTGATAATACATACCCACAATCGAACAAATAATCTTCACGATTTCTTGAGGCTGACTGAAATACGGATTTAAAGTTATTTATTTTCCCTTGATAATCTTTGGATGTTGAATGATTCTCACTGGTATTTTTTGCCATGAGTTCAGCCATTGGTAAGCTATCATCTAAGCTAAATCCTCTGGTTAGGCAATATCTGACTAAGGTTAAATTAGCTTGGTTATATTCGATTGCTAAGGGTGCGCCATTGTTGAGAAGAAAGTTAATACATGAGGGGTGTTTATCTCCAAAAAAATTTAATTTACGGGTTATTTCATCTTGATTAACTGGTTTATTTTGGGAGTAACTGTTATGGGAGTTAGCAGTATTTGAGTTAAGCGACTTAGTGCTATAACGGTTATCGGAGTTTATGCCGTGATAATCTTGATTACTGTTATTGAAGTTTTGAGAGTTTATACCTTCACCTTGATAAACTTTTTTATGATTATCTGAGTTGTGATTATTTAAGCTATTGGCACATTCAAGAATATCAATAACATCATTTTGGGCAATATTAGCCATTATTTCTACTTGAGAGGGTAATTCTATCTGAGGGTTATTAACGTCAAAATTAGAGGGCAAAAAACCACTTCTGAGAGAACTTTTAAGGTGAGTTGTGAAGGGTAGTTTTATTACTTTGGTTTCTTGAGGGTATTTATTGGGGAATATTTCTTTAACCTCAAAACTGTGAGGTAGTTTACCAGAATTTTTAGCTATTTGGGCAATCTGGTTTAGGCATTTTTGCATTAGCTCACCAGTAACGGGCTTATTTGCGAAAATCCAGAGATGATAGCCTCTATTACCTGAAAACTCAATATAGGCTCTTAAATTCGATTTTAAGGCTATTTCCTGCAATGTTTGAGTTAGGGCTAAACCTTCGGATAAATCTTTGGCATCTCTGGGTATATCAATATCGATACAGCCCGATTTACATAATCCTGTTTTGTCTTGGTTTAGCATTACTCCGAGGGATATTTTACCTTCAATACTTGCGGTTAATTGCTCATGGGTTAAATATTTATATTCGGTTTCTTGTTTTCCCTCTACTTGCTTATAACTTACTTGGTGAGGATATTTAACTTCTTTTCCCTCAAGTTTAGCTATAGCGTACTTTTGGGCTGTCTCATGTAGGATTAATCGGTAATATTGCTTTATCAATTCAGTTGTAATCATGGTTATTCTTTAATTTAATTTACAAAGTTTTTAAGTCGATCGCCCGAATTGGCTGATACCCAGAGGCGATCTTAGTTTTTACAAATAGTTTACTAAGTCAAGTTTCACAGCCCTTTCAAAATCTGCTTTACCTAGCCATTTAAGATAGCGATGACATTCTATGCAACTTAACCGAGCTGAATGGGTTTTGTTTCCTGACGGTGTTATATATCCATGACTAGATTCACAGTTATAACAGGGTTTTTTAAGTGGCACTGGTTTTAGTGGGTAAATAGTTTTCATTTTTAGTACTTATTACAAATTAATTTCCGATGCGATGCCAACGGCACAGCGTAGCTGCACGCACGACTGAAGAAAAAAAACGCGCGGCATATTATTTTTTTAGATTTTTGATTCCAATATTTTTTAATTTTTGGCGATCGCTTTTTTTAAAAATTCGATTTCAGCCCCTTAACTTATTAGGGCTGATTCGCATTTGTATTTTTCTTCTTTTTTATTAATGGCACGGAATTTTTAATTTCGTGCCTTTTAATAGTTAATAACTATTAAAAATAGTTAGATTCACATCGGGGGCTGAAACCCTTATAAAATAAAGTATTTCACTTTGAAGTCATTGCACTAACGAGGCATTTCATTGCACCAACGAGGCATTTCATTGCACCAACGAGGCAGGGGGTAAAATGGCATCTAACCTAATGTAGATAAGGATTTAAGCCTATTTTAAAAATGTGAATGTGAATAATCAACTCATTGCACCAACGAGGCACTTTTTCACACTTTATTAGCGTAGTATGTTTTTTGATGTCTATAACTCTTATTATATATAGCTTCCAAATCCCATTGCACCAACGAGGCGCTTTATTCACATTTTTATCTTTATTAATTATTTAATTTTAAATCTATTGATATATATAGCTTTCAAAGCCCATTGCACTAACGAGGCACTTTTTTTCTCATTGCACTAACGAGGCAAAATTAAATTTACCCTTTAAAAAACCCTCTAAACTATATCAAGAGAGGATTAGAGGTTTTTTACTGGTAAATAACAATTAGGCTAAGATTTTTTATCTTTGAGGGCTAAAATTTGAGGTTTAAATTTTGATTTTAGTTTGTTATAAATATCAGGGCTAACAGGGATTTTTCCGTTTTCTAATTTTGATACCGTTGAGCGATCGCAATTAATAGCCTCAGAAAATTTAATTTGAGTCATGTTTAAATTTTTTCTGAGTAACTTAATATCATCACCGTTTAACTCATAGTTTTGGGGTATAGATTCTATTATCTCTGAAGGTACAGTAATGCTAGTATTTTGTCCTATAATTTCTGATTCTAATTCAGGATCTAAAGTTACTATGAATGACGTTTTATGATAGAAGTCATTAAAACTAATTTTTTCTTCTAATCCTTGCCATTGAATTTGCCATTTAAGTTTTATTTTCAGTTTATCTATGGCATTTAAAATATTATTTTTTAGTTTAAATCCCCTGTCATTATTGGTTAATGCTACTTTAAGCTCATCTGCATTTAATACATCATCTAAAACAGTTTTTAGTTTAAAAGTGAGGCTGTTATTAGAATCAATTGCTTTGTTAAAGTTTCTTCTATTGATTCTAAAATGAATACATATTCTATGACCTATAGCAAAACTAATGGGGTATTTTTTGACATTTAATTGAAGTAGTTTTAAGGGTAAATAAGTATTTTGCCTCAAAGTATTTTTATTGAATTGATACCAGTCAGGTAATTCTATTTCTATGAAAGTATCGTTATCAAAATTAACTATATTGCCTATATGGATAATGTTAAGTTTAATTGATTTTAATTCTCCTAAGTCTTCACAATTACCATAAGGTGATTCTCCTTTTTTATGTGTCCATATATATCGAATAAATTTGAATCTTTCGACTCTTCTTTCTATATCTTTTACCCTTTTATCCATTGAAACTAAAACATTGTTTTCAAATACATTTTTATCTCTACCTTCACCAATTACATTAGCTATTTTCTTACAGCTAATATAGAATTTATTAGGCTGATAATAAGCTTCAGACATTATAGCTATTAATATTTTTACATCTTTATAATCAAAATCTTTAACTAATTCATAATCAGATTGATTAATTTTTAAAATACCTTTATCATCAGCATGAGGATATTTTTTTCTTCTCTCAAATTCTCTTTGATCTTCTTTATCAGTCCATAGTTTTATTTTAACTATTCCCTCAATAATATCTAAAGTTTGAGGAGAGCTAGGATTAATATCTATATCTTTTTTTTGATAGGAGTAATGTACTGGTTTTATAAAAGTAGGTTTTCGTTTAAGTTCCGTCAAATGTAATGACTTAATTAACTCATCGATATAACCTTTTTTCTTGGTATCAGAATTAGCTAAGACATAATCAAAAATTCTTTTTTCGTCTTCTGGTTTAACCTCATAACCGAGGGATTTAACTTCATCGATTATTTTGGTTATGCCTTTAAATTCATAGAAAGAAGCGGTTAATTCAGGTTGCAATGGCATATATTGAACGTTTGAATTATCGATTACTTCAATATTGTTAGGGCGGGTATCAGTATTAGCATTATTAGCCTTTATCTTTGCTCTAATTTTTTCTACCGTATCTTGAGTTTTTTTCTTGATATTTGCCATATAATTAAATTTAGTTTGTGCTAGTCAGTGAGTCAGTAACTGCTTAAAATTAATGCTCATTGACAGCCTCAAATTCTCCTTTTATATTGTTTACTCTTCAATTATAGTTCAACTCGATTGAAATTTTTTTGTTATAATAGCGGTTAAATTAGCAGTTAGGTTAATAGGTATGTTTGATGATGAAAAAATAGAGTTTAGTTATTGCGATGATGATTTTACCCGTGAGGGTAAACTTAACTTTAATTTACTCCCTGAGTATAAACCTAAGTATGAAAAGGGTTATTTGGTAAATAAAGAAGAGGTACAGCCCTATTACGATGCTAAGGATAAAAATAAATTACTGAAAAAATTTACTAAATATCAGTTAAATGAGGATTTATGGGAAAATTATGGTCGTCTCTCACCATTACAGCAAAGAGCATTAACCTTACTTGTATCTGGTCATAATATTAATCAAATAGCTACAGAATGCAATATTGAAAGGTCAACTATATATAGATGGTTACAGTTAGATATTTTTACTAAAACCTTAAAATTGTGGCAACAAAAGTTACTGATTGAGGCTGATAATAAAATAAGATTGTTAGGATTTAAGGCTTTGGATGAACTTGAGACTATGCTTGATAATTGTCAGGATGAAAAGAATAAAATCGAGATTTTAAAGTTAATTATAAATTTAGTTTATGGTACGGGGAAAAAGTAAAAATTTTACAATTATTTTGTCATAAATTAATTTTTAATGATTACATAGACTAGGGAATTAAGGATTATTTTTCTTTTTTTTTAGAGTTTTGTTATTAGTATTAAATTACTAATTTATTTATTTATATAGAAAAACCCTAATCTCTATACAGGTATTATACTATTTGCATAGAAAAACCCTAATCTCTATACAGGTAGGAATAATTAAATATATTTTTTGATAAGGGAAAAAATATTGTTGTTTAGATAGAAGTTAAGTATTGACATTGCTTAAAAGGTTAACAAGGTCTGTATTAATATAGTAATTTTCTCTACCTTTTTTTATTTTAGTTGCCAAATCAATGTTACAAAGTTCATCTAAATATTTATTTATTGTGCCACGAGATTTTTTTAATTCTCTTTCTAAAATGCTAGTAGTAGTGTAAGGATAGTTAAAAGTAGCGTTGAGTAAGTCTTGGCTATAGATTTTGGGCAATTCTTTTCTCATTTTATTTTTATGAGATTGCATTAAATCTTTGATTTTTTCTATTACGGTGATACTTTGAAGGGATAAGGTGTTAATTAATATTTCTTTATTAGGGATAATGTTAGAGACACCATCTAATTTCATCAGGGCTGATTTTGCATTAATTAGCTTTTTTAAGATTGTTTTAGTTTCTAAGTCAAATTTTAAAGGTAATTTCGGTATTAAATAAGTCATATAATATTTTTTCTTCTTAGTAATATTTATTTTTAAACTCTACTTAAATATTAAAGTTTAAATAATTTTAGGCACAATTATAATATATTGTAGTTAAATATAGTTTATACATTGTTTAGTTTTATTTATTCATTTGGTTAATAATTTTCATTGTTTCAATACTAACAGTAGTAACTCTG
>CAZWLZ010000236.1:0-5927 GCA_964634505.1 uncultured bacterium
CCCTCAAGTGCAATTATATAATGATTTAAAATCTATAGAAAAATGGGATAATTTTGCCAAAACGGCTTGGGATACCCATCCTAACGCCAAAGAAAGATGGTTAAAGGCTGGTAGTAGTAATTATCATCGTTTTGGCACTCATCGGCGTTATTGTGCCTTTGATGCCCCTTTTGACCGTTTTTTGTATATGGATGGGGATACTTTATTAATGCAGGATATTACTCCCATTTTTGAGAAAATTAACGATTATGATTGTATCGTTTATGATTTTCAATATAAAGATATTACTCATGTTTATGATGTATCTTCTGCCAAATTAAAGCAAGTATTTTCTGAAGAAAGATTAAAAAAAGAAATTTTTTGTAGTGGTTTTTATGCCTCAAAAAAAGATTTATTTAGTGAAGAAAAAAGAGAATTTCTAATAGCAAATTTGAAAAAAAATGATGCTGAAATTTTATATCCCATGGCACCGGATCAAACTTTAATAAATTATATGATGATGAAATCAGACTTTTCTATTTATAATTTAGCTTTAAATTTACCTTCTGATCAAAAAACAGGCAATTCTGTAACTTCTAGTCATTTTATCGCTAAAAATAATCTACTTTATGACAAAGAAATTAAACTAACTTATTTACATTATATTGGCATTTCTTCTCAAGTTTTTACCCGAGTTTGTGAAGGAGAAAACATTGATTTTCCTTATCGTGACATTTTCTTATATTATCGTTATTTACATGAACCAGAAAGTAAACCAAAATTAGAAGGAAAGCCTAAACCATATAAAACTGAAGCAACTTTAATTAATAAAATTTTCAAAAAAATTGGCATAACTAAATAATAATTATGAAAGGAATTTATATAACAGCAAATGATAAAGTCATAGACAATACGATCGCCTTATTAAAAAGTATTCGTTACTATGATCAAATAACTCCCATAATGTTAATTCCTTATGATGATAATTGTCAAAAAATATCAACCATATTAACAGAAGAATATCAAGTAAAAATTTACCCCGATTTAGACTTTATTAAACGTTTATCTCAGAGATTATTTGAATTATTTGGTGAGGGTTTTTTTGCCCGTCCAAATCAGTTTAGAAAACAGGCTTGTTGGTTTGGCGAATTTGATCAATTTTTATATATTGATACCGATATAGTAGTATTTGAAAAAATTATTGATAATTTGAATTATCTTGACAATTACGACTTTTTGTGCTGTGATTATCAACACGCTGGAGGCATCAAAAATATATTTAGTAATCAAGTTTTAACAGAAAATATTTTTACGATCGAAGAAGTTAAAGACGTTTTTAATTGTGGTTTTTGGGCATCGAAAAAAAAATTAATTTCTGAAGAAGATTTGTATAAGACTTTTGCTGAATGTGCTAAACATCCCGAATATTTTGATTTTTCTCAAAAAACTTCCGATCAACCAATTATCAATTATATGATCTTGAAAAAATTTGACAAACGTTTAAATTTAGTTAAATTAAATGGGGAAAAAGGGGCAGGAAGTTGGGCTGGAAGTAAAAATTTTCAACTTATTCAAGGAGAAAATACTTTATTTGATACTAATGTAAATAAACCAGTTAAATACCTTCACTGGGCGGGAATGAAGATTCAAAATGGTTGCCCTTATTGGGATATTTGGGAACATTATCGTTATTTAGGAGAAGAAAAACCAACTTCTTTAATAGTAGACAATAACTCAAATAATTTATTCTTAAAAATTAAAAATAAAGCAAAAAAATTACTTAATAAATAATAATTCATCCTCGGGAACAGGCATCCTGCCTGTTATCGATTAAATATATATCCTGCCTATTATTTATTAAATATATGTCTTGTGCTATTTTAAGATATTCTTTTAAATCTGAATATAATTTTAAAATTAAAAACTAATTTTGATCAAACTTAAATTATTCAGCATCAATAAAAGCTTTACCTGCTGCTAAAACAATACTACAAGCAGGATGATCAATTAACTGGTTTAAGGCTTCTGTGCCTCCTTCTTTTAAAGCATTAACAAATCTACTTTTTAAAGTGGGATTATTTCTAATTTCTTCTACTGCTTCAATGCCAACTTTTACCGCATCATTATTATATTCTTTGTCAAGTTCAGTTAACAAATCTTTAATTTCTTTAGCGGCTTCGATAAGATTCTGAGAATTATAAATATTAGTAGTAATTTTATCTTTACCAACATTGTCGCCATTAACTGTGTAATCTCTACCAGCAAAACCCCCACCAAACTTAACATCTCGAAAGTCATATTTTAAGGAAGTTTTAGGAAGCATAGAAGAGCGAGAAGTTTCTTCATTGATTAATTTTTTTTGTTCAGAATTAGGGGTTGACATTACTTGCTACTCCAAAATTGTTACGTCTAAAATAATTATCTGCTTTTTGTTCAGCTTGAGCTAAATATTTTTTATTATTGGGTAAAGGTGTTGTAGATAAATAAAAACTGGTGAGTTGATATTTGCGTTGTTTCAATTCCATTGTTAAAGTATAAATTTCTTCGTCTGTAAGTTGATTGTCATAAATTTTGTATAAGTTAGCCTCCATTTTTAATAAAATTTCTGTTAATTGTATGTTAAGAGATTCTAAATTTCTAATTCGTTTTTGATAAGGTAAATAAGGTTTAACAGCGTTGAAAATTATTCAGAAAAAAAGAAGCGATTTACTAGAAAAAGCCTAGCAGCAACCTCAAAAGCAAAGAAGATATTAGTATTAAGTCCAAGTACAAATGGACAAACCCATGATAAAAAGATACATGATCAAGAAGACATAATTGGTGGCATACCAGATGAGATTCCTGTGTTAATGGATTTAGGTTCTCAGGGGGTACAAAAAGAAGATGAAAACATCCGTTTGCCTAATAAAAAGCCAAAAGGAGGAGAATTAACCCCAGAACAAAAAAAGAAAATCGAGAACTAGCATCCATAAGAGTGGTTTGTGAAACTGCCTTTGCAGGAGTGAAAAGATATAATGCGGTAAGTGGTATTGATAGGAATCTTGTGCCTGATTTCGAGGATAACTTAATGTTAACAGCTTGTGGCTTATGGAACTATTATTTAGAGGTAGCATAACCATGAATTTAGAGTAGAAGAAAGCTGTAATTCTTAAAATACAATCAATTTAGCTTTTTCTTATTTCACAACAAGTCTAAAAGAAATAAAGATATAGCACTACCAATTAACGTTAGGACATTTTAAAATCAGTTTTAAAAAGACATGGCAGACAATATTTCTATTTCATGTCTTAACAATAACCCGTAGTGCTATAATCAGTTATCTTTACGCAGGGGACGTGGAAGAAAAAGCAGACAAAAATTTTGTATTGATAAAAATCAGATGGGTAATATATCATTTCCATTAGAAGGATTTAGTCAAATTATCAGTTCTGATTCTTCTATAACAGAAGTTGAAGAATCTATTTTAAAGGCAATTCACTGGATCGGGGAAGCACAAAATGAATTTGATCTGGATATAGCATTTATAAAATATTGGACTGCAATTGTGTGTATGTTTAGCGAAAAACAAGAAACTATAAAGTCTCTTGCTAAGGGAGTTACTATTAGTATTATTTTCAGTTGCTATCAGCATATTCAAGATGCTAATAATGTTGACGATGCCAACCTCATATATAAAAAGATCATAACACTTTATGACAAACGAAGCGAGATTATTTACGGTGGAGAAACTCATCTGACTAAACAAGTAATTGATGAGCATGATATTTGTGCAATCTATAAATACGCAGCATGGAGTATTTCGCAGATGTTTTATTTACGCTCTATTGGTTATGTTACAATAGCTCAAATCAAAAAGGAAATTGATAGATTGTCTTCAAATTTAATAGAATAATTTTGTCCTCAATTTATTGAACAATTTAGTGCGATCGCCATCATCTTGTTGATTAAAGCTTAAAATGGCGATCGTGTATTAGTATCTTTATAGTGCGATCGCCAAAATATTTTTTTCTTGCCTTCCGAATACTAAAGATGATCCTAGAATTCTCCAAATATAGATAAACATTTTATGCTGAAACAATGGATAAATCCTTACACCATTTTAATTATTACTGTAATTGGTATTGTCATTGCTATTGTTGGCAAAAACACATTTGAATTGTTTTTTGTCAATATAACTTTTTTTGCCACAATATCATTGATTGCTCTAAGAAATTTCTATCTTCATGATCGTGTTTATTCTGACAAAAGAGTCAAAGCTTTTTTGGTTTTGGTTTTTATAAGTTTTTTGTCTGATTCTATTTTTCACTTTAATTGGTTGTCTGATTTTAATCAATTTTTTTTAGTGATCGCCACGTCTGTTAAGATTGTAGTTTTTGGGTACGAATGGCTCTCAACCGTTAAAATATTAGCATATAGACAAAAAGTAACTAGTCAAACCATCGTCTTAGCAATTATTTCTTACCTTTTTATCGGTATTATATGGTCATTTATCTATTTTTTTATTTGGCAAATAGATTCTCATTCCTTTAAAATTAGTGATATAAGAGAATATGAATTGCAACCTTGGAATTTGGCGATGTATTTTAGTTTAATTACCTTAACAACAATTGGCTATGGGGATATTATTCCAACAGGACGATGGGTGATGGCCCTAGTGAATTTTGAAGCGATGGCAGGAGCGATCTATTTAACGGTAATTGTGGCTCGATTAGTTTCTTTGTATGGCAACTCTGAATAGCTAATCTTTCTCGTAATGAAAATTAACAATAAATTAAAAAATAAACATATTTACTGTTTTTATACTTTTTCTTGACTACTACTGCTATCTGTACTATTATTTCTCTAACCAATTTGATTAAATTCCATCGTTCCTATTCCTTGATTACCTTAGATTGGTGGTCAGATTGTCCCATTTTTATGGATTGAAATTCTCTCTATGTTGAATCATTTCTTATCATCTCTAAATCGTCTTTTTTCCAAAGGCTCCCAATTGGGAAGGAAAGCCAAAAGATTATCAATGACGGCCTTAGCTCTCATGGTTATTACTACCAGCTTGATTGTCTCATCCTCCCCCAGTAACGGACAATCTCTGACAGGTTCTCCTGCCAACCCTAAAGTAAAATTTTCAACTCCCCTACCCCCAGGAATCGCTTCCCCTGCCAAAGTAGAGACTCGTCTAGGAACACTTAATTTTTTTGATGGTTTTCCCGACAAGGCAACGGCCGAGAAGCTCTACGATAACCTCGACTTCCAACGGGCTGTTCAAGCTTACCTGTTGGGAATACCTGCCGTTAGCCAAGCTGCTAACCGTAATGCGATCCGTACCTTGGGGCCTGTGAATACCGTTGTGCCGATTTTTGAGCAACTTTTGGATTCACAATCTCTCTTTCTGACTGCTAATGACAACACCGTTTATAGTTGGACATGGCTTGATCTCACGAAAGGGCCGTTAGTTTTAGAAGTCCCTCCGAAAGTGTTAGGAACAGTTAATGATATTTGGTTTCGCTGGGTTATCGATGTGGGTATTACTGGACCAGATAAAGGGCAAGGTGGAAAATACCTCTTTTTACCTCCTGACTATAAAGGAGAAATTCCATCGGGTTACAATGTCGTGAAATCACCGACATTTAATATTTGGGTTCCTTGGCGTAGTTTTTTAGTCAAAGGTGATCCGAAACCGGGGGTTGAGTTGGTGACAAAGAACACGAAAATTTATCCTCTCAACAGTGCCAATAATCCTCCTGCCTTAAATTTTGTGAATATGTCGGGCAAGCCCTTTAATACGCTTGCACCCGCCAGTTATCGTTTTTGGGAACTGCTCGATCAAGTGGTACAGGAAGAGCCGAGTGAGTCCCTCGACCAAATTCGATTGGGTTACTATGCCTCTATCGGGATTCAAAAAGGTAAACCTTTCAAACCCGATGAACGGATGAAAAAAATCCTGACGG
>CAZWLZ010000237.1:0-5897 GCA_964634505.1 uncultured bacterium
GTGTTGGGGTGTTGGGGAGTGGGGAGAAAAATCTTAATTTTATTCAAGCAAGAGATAAATTTTTAGAAAATTGTAAAAAGTCAATCAATATAGACTTAACAATTGCTGATGTTAGAGAAATGATTATTCAGCATATTTTAACAGAAGATATATTTATAAATATTTTTAGTGATTCACAATTTCATCAAGAAAATAACATCGCAAATCAACTACAAGAAGTGATAAAAACCTTCTTTACAGGTGATATAAAAAGAAACACATTTAAGACCATAGAAAGTTATTATCAAGTAATAATTCGTACAGCTTCAAATATTAGTAATCACCAAGAAAAACAGAAGTTTTTAAAAGTAGTATATGAGACCTTTTATAAAGCCTACAATCCTAAAGCAGCAGACAAGTTGGGCATAGTTTACACCCCTAACGAAATCGTTAAATTTATGGTAGAAAGTACAGACTATCTTTTAGATAAATATTTCAATAAATCCTTAGGAGATAAAGGAGTAGAAATTATCGATCCCGCCACAGGAACAGGAACATTTATCACAGAAATATTAGAACATTTATTATTAAGAGATATTGAATATAAATACTTAAATGAAATTCATTGTAATGAAGTATCAATTTTGCCTTATTATATCGCCAATTTGAATATAGAATACACTTATCAACAAAAAAAAGGGCATTATCAAGAGTTTAAAAATATTTGTTTAGTTGACACATTAGATCATACTTCTTTTGAAGGGAAACAAACGAATCTGTTTGCCATGTCTCAAGAAAATACCGCCAGAATTAAACGACAAAATAAACGTAACATATCTGTCATTATAGGTAATCCGCCCTACAATGCAAAACAAGAAAATTTTGCTGATCATAACGCTAATCGAAAATATGAAAGTATTGATCAACGTATCAAAGAGACTTATATCGAAGAAGGAAAAGCACAAAATCAAATTGTACTCTATGATATGTACACCCGTTTTATTCGGTGGGCAACAGATAGGTTAAACCAAGAAGGTATTATCGCATTTGTTACGAACAATTCATTTATAAATGCCCGTACTTATGACGGTTTTCGGAAGTGTTTAAAAGAAGAGTTTGATCATATTTATGTAATTGATTTAGGCGGCAATATTCGCTCAGGAGATAAGACTGGTAATGTCTTTAATATTATGGTAGGTGTCGCCATAACATTTTTAATAAAAGATAAAAATTCAGAAAATAAATTACCTTGTAAAATTAATTATTTTATTCCTAAAGATGTTAATTCAGGTAAGGAAAAATTAAATTTTTTAACTAAAAATAAATTACAAAATCTTGATTTTGAAAAAATTAATCCAGATAAAGATCATAATTGGATTAATTTAACAGATAATGATTTTGATGATTTATTACCTTTAATTGATAAAGATGTTAAAAGTGGGAAGTCCACAAAAGCTATATTTAAGCTATTTTCAAGAGGTGTAGTAACCCAAAGAGATGAATGGGTTTTTGATATTAACAAAAAAAATTTGGAAGCAAAAGTAAAGTTTTTAATTGATACTTATAAGCAAACTTTGAGAGATAATAATTATCCCGATAAAGATCAAATAAAGTGGGATGCAGAATTAACCAGTTATTTACAAAGAAAAATAAAAAAAACTTTTAATAAAAAGCAAATTATAAAAAGTAATTATCGTCCTTTTTATAAGCAATATTTTTATTTTGATAAACATTTCAATGGTAGAACTTATCAATGGTTTAATATTTTTAATCAAGATGATAGAGATAATAAAATTATTGCTTTCTCTGCATTAGGAGGGAATAAACCTTTTCATTGTTTAGGTACTAATTGTATAGTAGAATTGCACGTTACAGGTGATAGTCAATGTTTACCTTTATATCATTATTATAATGGCGATCGCCAACAAAATATAACAGATTGGGCATTAGAGAAATTTAGGGAATATTATCAACCACCCCTAACCCCTACTTTGAAAGGAGGGAAACAAGAAAAAACTTCCGAAAAAGCCCCCCTTGAGAAGGCAGGTAGGGCGGAGCAAATCACCAAAATAGATATATTTCATTATGTCTATGCTGTTTTACATAATCCTCAATATCGAGAAAAATATGAACAAAATTTAAAAAGAGAATTTCCAAGAATCCCTTTTTATGATGACTTTTGGCAGTGGACAAAATGGGGTAAAGAATTAATGGAATTACATATAAATTATGAGACAGTTACACCTTATGAATTAAATAGAATTGATCACAATTCCCCTCAACAACCCTTAGAAAAGAATCCCCCCCAACCTCCCTTAAACAAGGGGGAGAAGATACTGGTGAAGTTAAAAGCAGATAAAATTAAGAATCAAATAATAATTGATGACATAACAGTATTGACAAATATACCACCTTCTGCATGGGATTATAAATTAGGAACGAGATCAGCTTTAGAATGGATTTTGGATCGATATAAGGAAAAGAAACCTAAAGATTTGGCGATCGCCAAAAACTTCCATAACTACAAATTTGCTGACTATAAGGAAGAAGTAATTGACTTGATCACGAGAGTGACTACCGTTAGTGTAGAGACAATGAAAATTATAGATTTAATGAAAAAAAAAGTAATTCAAGATGAATTGAATCCATAAAGAAAATAGTTATTTGAATTAATCTTCAAGGACTTGAATCATATCATCAAAAGATTCACTTTCAAGTATAGTCAAATTACAGCTATTTTTAAATTGAGTTTGATTTTTTTCATCGTGTAAAAAAGCCGCAGTTGCATAGACTTCATCACGCTGAATTTTGGCGGGTAAATTAAAACCTAATTTTTGCAAACAATTACCCCATTTGAATTGATAAAAATATTTTTCCTCACCTTTTGGCTCTTTTAAAAAAGTCCAATTCACCGCTAATCCTATGGCACTTCGATAATTATCATTAGTTAATTCTCCAATATTTTTAGGTAATTGACTAGGATTTATTTCATCTTTTCCTACTCCTAAATAAGTATAATTATTGCTTTTCATTTGTTGCCAAAAATCCTTTTTACTGGACCAATTTTGAACAATTTTAATAGGAATTTTTGGTTTATTCTTTGAGTCAAAATAATCCCAAATTGCTCTTATGGTATGATGACGATCAACCATATAAAATATATTATTATCCCCTATAACTACTGGAACTATTTTAGCTTTTAAATAATCTTTAATCGTTTTATATTTAGATGATTTCCCTTCATTAATTAGTTTCAATAATTCTATATCATAATTAACTTGATACAGTCCTATTTTTGCTTGGGTTGGATGTAATTTACTAATATCAATTTCACATATTTCATTTACTTTAATAGTCTCTGTTTTAAGATTACAAGTATCGGCATTAGCTGAAGTAATCAAGACAAAATTTGCCACAGAAAAAAACAGGAAAAAAAAGAAAAATAATAAAATTTTTTTGATTTTTTTCATAATAATTAATCGTTAATAATTAATATTGTTTGAAATAATTTTCTAAACATTATAGATATAATATTCTAATGAAAGTTTTTTCCATCTCAATTTTATTTAATGTTACCAATAATTAACGAAAAACTCTATCAATTACAACAATTTGCCAATCAATTAGTTACCTCTCAATTGAATCATTTAACGATTTTAAGTTTAGTAATAATTTTTTTAGCTGGTTTATTAACTAGTATTACTCCTTGTATGTTATCCATGTTACCCATTACCATAGGCTACATCGGCGGTTATGAAAATAAAAGTAAATTTTCTGCTCTCATTCAATCTATTTGGTTTTCCTTAGGATTAGCCTTTACCTTAGCTATTTTAGGGATTATAGCTGCTTCTTTAGGCAAAATTTATGGACAAATTGGCGTTGGTTTACCTTTATTTGTTTCGGCGATTGCCATAATAATGGGTTTAAATTTATTAGAAATAATACCTTTAAATTTGCCTAGTGTTGGGGGTATAGAATGGATAAAAGAGGACTTTCCACCCTCTTGGCGTTCTTTTTTACTAGGTTTAACTTTCGGTTTGGTTGCATCCCCTTGTAGTACACCAGTTTTAGCCACTTTATTAACTTGGGTAGCGAATAATCAAGATTTGTTACTGGGGGCTATATTTCTCTTGACATATACTCTAGGATATGTATTACCCTTAATTTTGGCAGGAATTTTCACTGCTAATATTAAACAATTTTTAGCCCTACGACAATGGACAAGTTGGATTAATCCTGTTAGTGGATTTTTATTATTAAGTTTTGGAATTATTTCTTTAATTTCCAGAGTATCTTTTTAAGTTTTTGACTATTCAGTTAATATAGGAATATTTTGATAAATAAAAAAAATTATGATTGACTTACAAACAACGAAAATTACCACTGTGACTATTACTTGCCAAGACACTTGTACTTTAAAAGAAGAAGAAGAAAGAGAGGTAAATTATTTTAATATTGATTTAGGTAATAATTTGGCGATCGCCATGACTTCTATACCTGAAGGTAGTTTTATTATGGGAAGCCCAGCAACTGAGGAGGGTAGAAATGAAGATGAAAATCCCCAACATGAAGTAAAAATTTCTCCTTTTTTTATGTCAAAATATCTTATTACTCAAGAACAATATTTAGCCATAATGAAAGAAAATCCCGCTTCATTTCAAGGACAAAATAACCCCGTTGAAAATGTTGACTGGTATAATGCTCAAAATTTTTGTCAAAAACTATCTGACTTAACACAATTCAAATTTAGATTACCCAGTGAGGCCGAATGGGAATACGCTTGTCGTGCAGGAAAAACAACCCCATTTTCTTACGGAGAAACATTAACCACTGATTTAGCCAATTATAAAGGTTTATTCAATTATGGCAAAGGCAACGCAGGAATTTATCGAGGTGCAACTACAAAAGTAGGTACTTTCCCCCCCAATGCTTTTGGATTATATGATTTACATGGCAATTTATGGGAATGGTGTGCTGATTGTTGGCATGAAAATTACTACAATGCACCTACTAATAATAAAGCATGGGAAGATTATAACCCTGATGATGATGAATTACCAAGAGTTTTAAGAGGTGGCTCTTGGGATGATACATCTTATTATTGTCGTTCAGCCGTAAGAATTTGGACTTCACCGAGTCTAAAAGGAAAATTAATCGGTTTTCGAGTGGTTTGTAGTAATTAATTATTAGACTTGTTGCGAATTAAATGTTTGCATATCTAAAACCTTTGTCACATAAGACCTAAATTTTGTCAAAATGCTATTTCACAACAACTCTATTGTGATAATACAATTAAACAACTAAAAATGATTGGTTTTATAATTATCTCTACTGTAATTAGTTTTGGGATAACTGAATAAGAGAATTAAAAACAAACCAAAAATTCTTGGTGCTTCTGACAACTTCAATTATGTATTTTTTCTATTATAAAATTTCAAAAGATTTTGTTAAAATTATACATTTTAGATTAGGATTAAATCTTGAGACTATAGCCGCATTGCTAATCGAAATATCCTAACATTTCATAAACTAATGATCAGGAAAAATCGTAAATAAAGCAAGTAAATTATTCACCGGAAAAAACAGGGTATAAATTAGTTTTAAAAAAAATTTTAATCGTCAATTTATTAATATTCTATTCCTGCTTGAGCTTTAATTCCTTGTTCTTTAAATGGGTGTTTTATTAATGTCATTTCTGTTACTAAATCGGCTTTTTCTATTAATTTTTTGGGAGCTCCTCTACCTGTTAAAATTACGTGAGAATCTGCTGGTTTTTGTGCTAAAACTGTCAAAATATCCTCTATCTCTAAATAGTCTAATTTTAAAGCGATATTAATTTCATCTAATAATACTAATTTATAATCGGGATTCAAAATAAATTCTGTGGCTTTTTCCCAAGCCTCTTTGGCTTTAGCTAT
>CAZWLZ010000238.1:0-5865 GCA_964634505.1 uncultured bacterium
AAGGACAAAATAAGCTACAAAGAAAAATTTTTGTTTATTTCCGATAAAGTCTAATGAAAAAATTGAAGGGGCATTTTGGGCAGCCAAACAAAAGCGTAATGCGATTAAAAAGCAAATTAAAGATTATTTTCGTCAACTAAAGTTTTTTACTAATAATGATTTCGCTTTTATTGATGTCTATAATAAGAATCTGTTTGATAAGAATATCAAAATTTTGTTAGATATTGTCCAGATGTGGCAAGATTTATGCCTAAAAAATCAAGCACAAAATCAGTTTTTAGGCGATATGTTTGAGTTTTTTTTAGATAATGGGATTAAACAATCTGAAGGGCAATTTTTTACTCCTATTCCCATTACTCGGTTTATTTGTATGGCTTTGCCTTTAGAAAGTGTCATTAGAGATAATTCAGAATTACCGATGGTGCTAGATTTTGCTTGTGGTGCTGGGCATTTTCTAACAGAATTAGCAATTCAAACTAAGCCTTTTATTCAGAAATATAGACAAATAGAACCTTCTACTTTTTTTAAAAATATCTATGGCATAGAAAAAGAATCTCGTCTTTCTAAAGTGGCTAAGGTATCAGCTTTTATGTATGGACAAGAAGGGATTAATATTTTGCCCCATGATGCTCTTGATGATATACCCGAAATTAAGCTAGAAAGTTTTGATATTTTGTTAGCTAATCCGCCTTTTGCTGTAGAAGATTTTTTAGATACTTTATCGGAAGAACAGAGAGAAAAATATGAACTTTTTGGCACTATTTCTGATTTGGGTAATAAAAATATTCAATGTTTCTTTATTGAACGGGCAAAACAACTACTTGCACCTAATGGAGTGGCGGGGATTATTGTGCCGTCATCGGTGCTTTCTAATTCTGATAATACCCATATTGCTACTAGAGAAATTTTATTAAAATATTTTGATATTGTTTCAATTGTAGAATTAGGTAGCAATACTTTTAGTAAAACGGGAACCAATACGGTGGTGTTATTTTTGCGAAGAAAATCCCCACGTCCTGAACCTGCGGAACATTATCAAAATCGGGTTTTAGATTTCTTTGAAAATTGGGAAGAGGAGTTAAAATCTGGCGGAGGAATGTATTTAGATATTGATTCTGTGAAAAAGTATTGTGAGCATATTGAAGTAGATTTTGATGATTATCAATCCCTTTTACTGGGTGTTTTTTCAGAAAGGTTATTAGAATATGATTTGTTTAAAGAATATAAAACTGAGTTTGATAAAAGTACAGAGATTGTTAATTTGAAAAAAAGAAAGTCTTTTAAGGATTATTCGGCTCAAGAACAAGATACTGAAGTAAATAAGCGGTTTTTGGAATATGTGCAGGGTATTGAACAAGATAAGCTCTATTATTTCATTTTGGCTTTTAATAATCCTCAAAAAGTGCTTATTGTTAAAAGTCCCGCAGATAATAAGGAACAAAAACAATTTCTTGGTTATGAGTGGAGTAGTGCTAAAGGGAATGAGGGGTTAAAATATCTGGCTGGTAGTCATATTACGCCTCTATTCGATCCTGATGATCGATATAATTCTGAAAAGATTAATTATTGGATTCAACAAAATTTTAACGGTAATGGTGAAGATGCCCAATCGCAAAATCTTGAATATATTACTTATGCGAGTTTGGTAGATTTATTAGATTTCTCTCGTAAGGATTTTAATAAGGCGTTTTCCCTTACTCCTAAGAAGGATATAAAAATTGAAACTAAATGGGAATTAGTTAAATTGGGACAAGAAAGCGAATTAATAACAAAGGGGACAACACCTACATCATTAGGTTTTCAATTTGTTAATCAAGGTATAAATTTTGTTAAAATTGAAGCTATATCTCTAACTGGACAAATTGATAAAACTAAATTTGCGTATATTTCTCAAGAATGTGATGATAAATTATCTCGTTCACGTTTAGCAGTAAATGATATTTTATTTTCAATAGCAGGAGCTTTGGGGAGAACTACTATTGTTTCAGAAGATATTTTACCAGCCAACACTAATCAAGCACTATCAATAATCAGATTAAAACCTAATTCTAAATTTTTGATTGAATATGTTTACTTAGTTTTAAGTTCTGATTTTATTCAAAGTCAAATAGATGGTTTAAAAGTAGGCATAGCACAACCTAATTTATCATTAGCACAAATAAATAACTTCAAAATTCCCTTACCACCTTTAGAAGTGCAGCAGCAGATAGTAGATGAGTGTGAGGCGATCGAGCAATCTGTAATTAAGGCTAAAAATGAAATTGAAAAGGCTAAAAATGAAATCAACAGTAAAGTAAAGTTCTGGTTTGAAAGCGACTTTGAGACGAAGAGAATACAAAACGTCTTTACTTTAGAATATGGAAAAGGATTATCAGAAGATAAAAGAATATTAGGAGAATATCCTGTTATGGGTTCTAATGGAATCAGTGGCTATCATAATGAATATTTAGTAAAAGCACCTACTATTATTGTTGGGCGTAAAGGCTCTGCTGGTAAAGTTGTTTACGTTGAAAAAAAATTGTTTTCCAATTGATACCACTTTTTATGTAAAGCTTATTTTACCCTGTGCTTTCAAGTATGTTTACTATGTATTGTTAAATTTAGAATTAGAAAAAATGATTAAAGGTATTGGAGTTCCGGGAATTAATAGAAATGACATTTATCAACTTCAAATCCCTGTCCCACCTTTACCAATTCAAGAAAAATTAGTTTCAGAAGTAGAGAAATTAGAGCAAGAAATCAATAAAAATCAGAAGATTATAGATGAATCTGCTTAATCTCAAGCAACAAGTAATGAAAAAATATTTATAAATGATTTTTAAGGGCTTCCATTAGTTTCATCGGTTCTTCTACACTTACTAAAAGTTGTTTCAGTTTAATGGGAAAAAAAATCATTCGTCCCCATTGCTTGGCTATCAATTCAAAGGTTATAATTCCCGTCCCTGAACCATTAACCAGCCAACGGCCTCCCCATCCATGCACCCCTCTGCTTAAAATAATTCTATTGGTTTCCATGAGGGTCACTTTGGCGATCGCCATTTTGGGAAAGTGACAACGAAATGCCCAAGCCATTTGAACTTTAACTTGCTGGTTGTCTATTTCAACATAGGAACGAGAAGGAAGCAGAAACAAGGCACTAGATAAAATTGCATACCACTTATCGAAAAGTATGGGGAATCTTTTAGGCTTGGCATTATTAAAGATTTTTTTTGTCATTTTTAGCTTTAAATATTATTTATAAATTACTAATTCCAGCCTTATCTAAAATCTCTGGAATTAAATCTTCTCTTTTAACTGCCATTAGATGTACACCTTGGCATAAAGTTTGAGCAATTTTAACTTGTTCAGCTGCGATTTTAACTCCTTCTTCAAGAGGATTTTCGGCCTTTTCTAATCTTTTGATAATATCTTCGGGAATATTTACCCCCGGTACATTTTTATTGATAAATAAAGCATTTTTTGCACTTTTTAATAAAAATATCCCTGCTAAAATTGGGCGATCGCCATTAATTGCAATATGATTCATAAACTTATCTAATTTATCAAAATCAGTGATTAATTGACTTTGAAAAAATTTTGCTCCTGCTTCTATTTTTCGATTAAATCTACTCTGTAACCCTGACCAACTATTAGATTGAGGATCAACAGCAGCCCCTGCAAACAAGTCCAAGGGATCATCGCTAAGAGGTTTATTATTCAGATCAAAACCTTCATTTAACTGACCAATTAACTTTAATAATCTCACCGATTCTAACTCAAAAACTGATTTTGATTTTTGATGATCACCTGCTTTAATAGGATCACCAGTTAAAGCTAAAATATTATTAATTCCTAAAGCCGAAGCCCCCATTAAATCTGCTTGAAGGGAGATCGCATTTCGATCTCTACAAGTAACTTGACAAATAGGCTCAATACCATTTTTTAATAAAATAACACTAGCGGCGATCGATGACATTCTTAAAACTGCCCTACTACCATCCGTAATATTCACAGCGTGAACACGATTTTTAAGCAAATTTGCTACTTCGAGCATTCGTTTTGGATTATTACCTTTAGGCGGCGTTATCTCAGCTGTTATAACAAATTTTTTGGAACTAATTGCATTACGAAAAGTGTTCATAAAAATATTGATAGATAGTAATTTATAGATAATAATCTATAGCAGTTTTTAGATCAATTAAGTAGGTTTTTTTACTAAGAAAACCTTAAGAGATATTCTCTACTTAAAATTGATTTTACTAATATAATGGCTAATTATTTACAAATCGCAAAATAAATTAATAAAAATTAATAACTTTTTTTCAAATCTAAAGAAAATATTAAATATCTTAATAAAACTTCAATGTTATGCAATCATATTATATGAAATTAAATTGAGGTCAGCCAAAATAAAGACCTTAAATATATAAAGTGTTTAGTTTAACTAAACCAAGAGGCATTTAGCTCATAACTATATAATGAGACGATGCCTCTAAATTTTTGCTCTATTTTTGCTCTATTTTTGCTCAATAAAATAAGGGGTTTTCCCCCTTTGAAAAAATAAGAAAAATCTTACAATAATTCTCGTTCTGATAATTTATAAAATTGATGATTTTAAACTACAGAAAAAAGTAATCAACAGCATCAAAAAGCTTCTTAATTACCTGAAGAAATTTTATAGTTAATATTGTGTATCATTTAATATTTTTTTATTAGTAGTACCAACATTTTTTAAGCCTAGCCAACCAATAACAATATAACCAATAGCTAACATTAAACTACTGATACCCGTATTTAAACTCTGTTTTAAAGCCACCGTTTTAGCTTTGCTTTTTTGTTCTAATTGCAATTCTTTTAAACGAGTTTCTAAAGTACCTCTCAAAGTATCTAATCTTTGTTTTAATTCTTTGGGATTTTTGGATAAATCTAATAACTGTTGTAATTGATCTCGTTGCCCTTTTAAGGCTTGTATTTCAGGTTCAGTTAATTGTCTGCCTTGAAAACTGCCTGTTTCAATAACTTGATTTCGGCCAGCTATTTCCTGACTAAGTTGAGCTGGATTTTGAGAAATACTATTTAATTGCTGAATAAATCCTTGTACTTTAGTTGCTTGTTGTCCTGCTTGGGCTTCAATTTGGGCGATCGCCAAACCACTAGCTTTGCTAATATTACTCAAATGTAGGGGAACTAAAAGCAAAAACATCAATCCCAAAAGACTAGCTAGAACAAAAACAGGGATTCTTACGGCAGGATAAATCTTATTATTACTAGTGGCAGCAGCATCCGTAATCCACCAACCAGCAATTAAAAAAGCGATACCTACCATTGGTACAATTCCTCTATCCACAATTTGATTAGTAAAATTAATTTGCCAATCAGCATTTTGCCAAGTAAAAGGAATAGCCAAAAAGAGATAGTCAAATAAAGACGATATAACTATAACACCCCCTACCATTTTTAAGGACAAAGAGGTAAATGCACTAGAAATTTTCATATGGATTTTTTTAGTTGTTTAAACAACGTAACATTATATATTAATACTTCCTATTAAGTGATCATTGATTATATACGATCACTTTTTTAAACGTCATAAAACTAAGATTTGTGTTCGCTCAAAAAATTGTTAGAGGCTTTGGCGATCTCCAATAAAAAACTCGTCAATTATGAACTTTCTTCATCAAAACGAATTATATCCTCATCCCCTAAATATTCTCCATTTTGTATTTCAATCATAACCAAGGGAATAACTCCCGGATTCTCTACCCTATGACGAGTATTCATCGGTACATAAGTTGATTGCTTTGGCAATAATAAAGTTTCTTTACCATCAAAAATTACTTTTGCAGTACCAGCAACTACAACCCAATGTTCACTACGATGATAGTG
>CAZWLZ010000239.1:0-5805 GCA_964634505.1 uncultured bacterium
TCTTAAATCGGACAAAATAGTGCGTTTATTTGTTCTTTGCTCCAAACCTATACTCAGTTGAGAAAGGGCTATAATGGGCGTATTTACCTCTCTTGCTAAGCCTTTTAATGCTCTAGTCATTTTTGATAATTCTTGTACTCGATTATCACTGCCTCCTTCCATTAGTTGTAAGTAATCTAACAAAATTAAGCCTAAATTTTCTTTTTTTTCTGCTTGCAAACGTCTTACTTCTGAACGCATTTGCATTACAGTTAAGTTACTGGTGTCGTCAATATACATGGATAATTCTGATAAGTTACCCATTGCTAAGGCTAAAGGTTCCATTTCACTTTCTGTTATTCTACCAGATTTTAACTTATTACTTTCTATTTTGGCTTCTGCGGATAAAAGTCTCATGGCTAGTTGATCCCGGGACATTTCAAGGCTAAAAATTGCTACGGTTAAATGTTGTTGTTTGGCAATATTGGCAGCAATATTTAAGGCAAAACTGGTATTATGAACACAAATATTATTGGCTACAAAGTTATGAGTTTCTGGAATTGTTAAGTCATAAACTTGTTGTTTGCCTAAGTATTCAATTTTAGTAATTTTATCCCAATAAATTTCACTGGTGGCTATCTTTTGTAATTCTAAATTTTCTGAAATTATGCTTATTTCTAATAATTCTTGTCTTGATAAGGGTTTATATTTTTTGATTTCTTGATGGATGAGAGGAATTTTATCGTAATTAGCTTTGTAGTTGGATTTGGTTAAAGTTTGTTTGACTAATTCTAGTTTTTTTTCTTGACTAAATAGGCCTATATTTTCTATTAATAATTTGATTGATTCTGTGTAAATAATTAACAGTTGCCATAGATTTTGTTGTTGAATTTTTCTTTTTTTTAGGTAAGTAATGATCCCAAATCTTAATAATAAATGTTGAATTTGATAAGCAATTTTTTTACTTTGGGTAATAAATCCTATTTGTATTTGATTATTTTTTAAAATTTTAATCCAAGTATTTTTAGCTAAAAATCGATTGAGAAATAGTGCTAATAAAGGTCGTTTTAATTTAAAAATTAGGTCTGGAATAATTTTATCTTGTTGATTTTTAGGAATATTTTTAATAATTTCTAACAATTTTTGATCGTAATTACTCTTAGTTAATAAGTCTATTTTTTGATTAATTTCTAATGTTAAATTTTGATTAATATCAATGTTTTTAAAAGGTTTAATACTTTCTTTAATATCTTCTTTAATTAGATCATAATTATTACTTTTAAATTGGGGTAAAATTTGGCTTAAATAATTATCACTAATTAAATAGGCCAAAAATTTTACTTGATATTCTGGCATCGTATCTTGTCCAAAAATATCAATTTTTCGAGGTGTAGCGATTTTATCTCCTCTTTTTAATTCCGATAATTTTTGCCAACCTTTAATCGTTAAATAAGGGTGAATTAAAGTGGTGTCAACATAACGCCCTGATTGAGTTGTAACTCTAAAAACTGGTTTAATGCCATCATCAATAAAATGACTAGGTTTGGTTAAGCAAAATTGCCAATTATTATTTAACGTTAATAACTCCGCTTTTTGCTGTTTGATAATTTTGGCGATCGCCAACAAACTACCATCAGATAACAGGATTTCTGTATCACTAGCGAGACATTTACCCATAGCTGGGCGGCCGGCAATAATGATCAAATCGGACCGTTGAAAACCACTGGTAAGGGCATCTAAATCATAAAAACCGCAACTAATACCGGGCATGACTAACTTTTGATGTAATTTTTCAATTTCACTAAAAGTATTAATTAAGGTATCCGAAATAGGCACTAAGCCTTGTTGAATGCGAGTTTGAGTTAAATTAAAGATTTTTTGTTCAGCCTCATCCAAAACATTATCAATCGGTTTACTGGCATCAAAACCTAACTCAACAATATCTCTACCCGCACTAATTAATAAACGACGTAAATATTTATCAATCAATAATGGCACATAACGCTCAACATTAATAGCAGTAACCGTTCTATCAACTAAACTAGCCAATTTAGGAGTGCTACCAACTTTCTCTAATAATTTATGATCATTTAGCCAAGTAGCCACCGTCATTAAATCGATAGGATTGCCCTGAAAAAACAACACCCTTGCCGCTTCATAAATATGTTGATGAGCCTTAACATAAAAAGCCTCAAGAGGTAATAAATCGATGATTTTGCCCATAGCATTAGGATCAAATAAAATACCCCCTAAAATAATTTCTTCAGCTTCAATATTTTGAGGAGGAAGTTGATTGAGAGAAAAATCAGGGGTAAAATCAGTCATATTGCTTTATCTCAGTTTAATTTAATGGTAGTAAACAATGGGTTACTTAGGAAGAATCCCCCCAACCCCCTTCTTAAGGGGGATATAAGACAAAAATAATGTCTTAACTAAGTCACCTTTTGCTATAGGATAATTTTAAAATTAATCATTTCAGATTAACAAACAATTTGGATTTTTGAACCTTCATTAGTTTTAGAAACTTCAATTTTAGTTTGAAAAGCCTCTTTAAATTGAGGCATATGAGTGACAGTTAAAATACAGGCGAAATCATCGGCGATCGCATTTATAGCAGCAATGAGGAGATCGCAACCTTCAGCATCTTGTGTACCAAAACCCTCATCTACAATCAATAATTGTAAAGCAGTTCCTGATCTTTGTGCTAAAATTTTCGCTAATGCCAAACGGATAGAAAAATTAATACGAAAAGCCTCTCCTCCAGAATAAGTCTCATAACCACGAGTACCACCAGCATCACAAATGTTAATATCTAAAGTATCTTTTAAATTATTTTCTGATTTTTTAGAAGCATTAGATTTTAATTTTCTCGTTAAAAATTGAATATGAAATTGATTGCCACTTAATCGAGATAAAATTTTATTTGCTTCGGCTTCTATCTGTGGTAAAACATTTTCAATAATTAAAGTTTGAATACCATTTTTACCAAAAGCTTTATGTAATTCATCATAAATAAGATAGTTTTTCTTAGATGCTTGAAAACGATTTAATTTATCTTTATACTCAGATTCACGATTATTAAACTCAATTAAAGATTGTTCTAAACCACCTTTTTTTGTTAATAATTTATTAATTATTTCTTGTATTTCTTCACATTTTTGCTCTTGATTTTTTAATTCTTCCTCATAATTATTATCTTGTAATTCACTTTTAATTATTTCTAAATCTGAGATTATTTTAGTTTTTTCTTGTGTTAATAATAAGAATTTATTATTAGTTTCAATTAACTTATTTTCTAAAATAGGAAATTGTTTTTTTGCTTGTTGTAAATCAGCATATTTTGATTCATAAATTAATTTTTCTTCTAAATCAAATTTTAATTTTTCATACTCTTGATCATCATAATTAAGATTATTTAAAATAACTTTTTTTTCATCAATTTCTATTTGTAAAACAGAATTTTTTGTTAATTCTTGTAATTGATTTTCTAACTTATTAATAATTGCTAATTCTTGAGGTATATCCAATTGAAATTGATTATATTTTTTTTCTGCTTTATCAAGTTCTATTTTTTCATAATTAACTTTACTTAATCTTCGATGTTCTTCTCTTACTAAACTATGGGTTTTTTCATCATAATTTAAGTTAGTAATTTGTGCATTTATTAAGTCTAATTCTTCTTTTAAATTAGTTGCATAATCTCCAGATTCTAATTGATTTTCTAAACTGTCTTTATTTTCAATTAATTGTTCTAAAATTAATATTTTTTCCTTAAAGTTAATAAGTTTTTCCTCTAATTTAGCTTTCGTCACTTGTAAACTTTCTTTAATTGAAATCTCTTTTTTTAGATTGATATATTCTTTTCCTAACTCCTCTTTTTGCTTTTCATACTCTTTTTTTTGCGTCTCTAGTTGCCATAATTCATCTTCAAAATTTTTCTTTTCTTGTGAAGTTTTAGTCATTACAGATTCAAGATCGTAATGATTTAAGTCCTGATTACAAAGTGGACAAATTGCTTGATCTTCTGACAACAAGATTAATTTTTGTTCTAATTTTGCTATTTCTTGATGAATAGTTTGTTTATTATGTTCACATTTTTCGATTAAACTTTTTTTATCTAAACCTTTTTCTTCAATTCTTTTTAAATAATTTTCTTTAATAATTAATTCTTCAATTTTTTCAGTTAAAGTTAATAATTCTTCTTCTATTTCAGGAATTTTTTTAAGGTCTTTTTCTAACTCTATTATTTGAGTTTTTAAGTGTTCTAATTTAACATTTAAGGTGGATTTTTCTTTATTTATTTCCGCTTCCAAATTAAGGCGACGTTGAGATAAAGGATAAAAATTTTCTTTAATTAAATCTAAATTTGTTAATTGTTCTTGATAGTAGGTAAATTGTTGAAAATTGGCATCAATTTTATCTTTATTGTTTATTATTGAAAGTAAATCATTTTGTTGTTTTTCTAAATTGATTAAATTAGTTTTTTCTCTCTCAATAGTTAAACTTAAATCATTACTTTCTAGTTGCAATTTTTGTTCTAAATTTTGCTTAATTTTTAATATTTTTTGATAATCATCAAATTTTATTCTTAAATTAATTTCCTCTTCTCTTAATCGCTTTAATTCTTGATAGTTAAAATTAATATTTTTTTCTGCTTCAAGTAATACATTTAATAAATTAATTTCCTCTTCAATTTCTTTAATTTCTATGGTAATTTGTTCACTTTCTTTAGTTAAAATTTCTAAGCGATTTTCTAATAAAATTAAACTTTCTTGTTTATGTTTTGTTTGATTAAATTTTTCTTGTAGTTTGTATAAACTTTTTTGTTCTTTTTTTTGATTAATTTGTAAGTCTTTTAGATTTTGATTAAGTTGATTTAATTCATTTTCAGTGAAGTTTTTTTCTGCTAATTTCTTTTGTAAATTGTCAATATCTTGTTCTAATTCTTCATTTTTTGCTTTAAAATTTTTTGATAAATCACCCGCTTTTTTTGCTAAATCATCATAATGATTTAAGTCTAATAAATCTACTAAAATCTTTTTTCTTTCCCCCGAAGTACTTCCCATAAATTCATCAGCTTTACCTTGTCTTAAATAGGCACAATTGATAAAAGTTTTGTAATCTAATTTTAAAATTTCAATAATTTTAATTTGAGTTTCTTTGACATTTTTTTGCGAAATTGATTTGAATAATTCGTTACTTTTAATCTGAAAATTTAAGGTAGTATTATTTGATCTTGTGCGGGTGCGAATAACTTTATAAGTTTGATTATTATAATGAAATTCAAAATCAACTCTGGTATCATTTTCACCAATATGAATAACATCAACAGCTGAATCAACACGGGTTTCACCCCAAATTACCCAAGTTATCGCTTCTAATAAAGACGATTTTCCTGCTCCATTTTGTCCACAAATACAAGCGGTATGCAACCCCGCAAAATTTAATGTTGCTTGACGATAACTCAAAAAATTTTGTAATGTTAGTTGTTGAGGAATCATAAAAATTTTTTTAAATTTTCTTTAAAAACTTTTAAGTTATTTAATGCTATTAAATATAGCATTTTTTTTATTTTTCAACTATTTAATTTTCAGAAAAATCTATTAAGATAAAATTTTTATTTGAGTTTTATTCAAAGTTCTAATATATTCTTAGGTAACGTTAATATATAATTACCAATTATTTACTTTTATAAATCAATAATTTTCAATGGGATAGTGAATCAAAGGAATTAATTTTTATGCCTTCAAAAAAATCAAAAAGCAATTTTAATATATCTAATTTTTTGTTACCAATGGTTGGCTTTGTTGGTGTTATTGCTCTTTG
>CAZWLZ010000240.1:0-5742 GCA_964634505.1 uncultured bacterium
GTTGAAGGCTTGAGCATAATGTTTAGTAAGGTTTTCGCCTCTTTTTTTCATCTCAATTAAGACTTTTGATGCCCATAATAAATCGGCAAAACCAATATTTTTGTTAAGACTACCTTTTTTTATCGACTCCTCATATTTTGCCCCCGCTTCTAAAGCACCTTCATACCCAAAGGTTTGAAAAAATCTGTCTAAAAATATTTGTGCTTCTTTTTTTTCTTGCCCTTTGATATGTTTTTGACAGAAAGTGACAAAATTAGTTAGGGATTGTAAATTTTTTTCACTCATTAGTTATATGGAATAGCCTTCTAGCCTGTCTTTTTTTGTGATTATAACAGACAGAATTTTTCTAGTTATTTGATAGATTATAACAGGCAAGATGCCTGTTTCACAGATAGATAATCATAGATACAGTAGAAGTTAAGGTATTAATAAACCTTTAAGAATTAATTGCTGTTGTTTTATAGTTAAAGCTTTTCCCTGTATTAAAACTTGAAAACCGCCTAAGCCTTCTGGATTGATTAATTGATGTAAATAATTTCGTTTAGATAATAAATCAGATAAAGAAATTTTTTCATTATTAGACAGTGAAGTTAAACGAGAATCTAAACCTAAAGCAATTAAAAACATTGCTTGATTGGTTAATCCTAAAGTTTCTAAATTTAATAATTTTCCTTGTAATTGTAAAGCTGTAAAATCAACATGAGTTGTAATGTCTTGAAGTCCCAAATTAACATAAGGATTATCGTGATGATGATGTTGATAATAACATTTTAAAGTTCCATTACTACGTTGAGAATGATAATATTTTTCTGCTTTATAGCCATAATCAATTGTTAATAAATAACCTTGTTTTAATTTTTTACTGATCATTTTTAACCACTCTAAAGCATTAAGATTTACTTCAGTTTGATAGCCATTTAGATAGTTAGATTCTAATAAATTAATATTAATTAATTTAAAATAATTATTAATATTAATAGTTGATAATTGATCAATATTTTCTACTAATTGATTATCCTTAATAGTTACATAAATTTCTTTTAATTCATTTTGATCTTTAATAATTTTATGAACAGGAAAGGCATCGATTAATTCATTACTAAAAAAGCAACCAATGATAGAATTATCTTGGATATTATCTATAGTTTTCCACGAAATATTAATTTTATTTGAAGATAAAAGCGGTTGTAATATTTTTTTTTGCTTATTTTTAAAATTAGTTGATTTTTCAATAATTATATATTGTAAATTAACCAAAAAATCAGGGTAATTTTGACTATAATAATTTAAAATATCTCTAGTTAAACTGCCTTCTCCTGCTCCCATTTCTATTAAATAAAAGGTAGAAGGTTTATCTAAAAGATGCCACATTTCTAAAAACTGTTCAGCTAATAATTCTCCAAAATCTGAACTTAAAGATGATGATGTATAAAAATCTCCTTCCTTGCCAATATGAGTATTTTGATTATAATAATATCCGTATTCGTCATGGTATAAAACTAAATTCATATACTCACAAAAAGTGATTTTTTTTTGAAAAGAATTAACAATTTTATCGGTAATAATTTGATAAAATTTAGAGGAATTATTATTAGTTAACATTAAATAAATTTGTATTTTTAGTAGTATAAAATAAATAGTTTTATTTATTAAAAAATATTATATAAAACTTTGGATTTAATCATTTATAAATAATTTAAGTAACAAATATTAACAATAAAGTTTTTACAGTCATTTTTGATTTACGATAAAACAATTGATATTTCAAATTTTTTACAAGTATTTCGCTTGTGATACTTAAGGATTTGATCTTGTTAAAGTAATGATGATTGAGATTTTAATTAAATAAAAAATAAGATGAGTTTAACAGTTTATAACACTTTAAGTCGTAAACAAGAAGAATTTATAACTATTGAAGCTAATAAGGTTTTAATGTATTGTTGTGGTATGACGGTTTATGATTATTGTCATTTAGGTCATGCTAGAACTTGTATTATATGGGATGTAGTAAGGCGTTATTTGGAATGGAAAGGTTATGATGTTAATTATGTTCAAAATTTTACCGATATTGATGATAAAATAATTAATCGTGCGAAACAAGAAAATAGCACTATGGCTGAAGTTTCTGAACGTTATATTGAGGCTTATTTTGAAGATATGGAAAGGCTAAATGTTAAACCTGCTAACTCTTATCCTCGTGCAACTTATTCTTTAGATGGCATCAAAAATTTAATTTGGGAATTGCAACAAAAAAAATACGCTTATGCTTCAGAAGGTGATGTTTATTATGCAGTTGATAAATTTGAAAATTATGGTAAATTATCAGGACGTAAATTAGAAGATTTAAAAGTGGGTGCTAGTGGTAGAATAGAGGTAGAAGACACTGAATTAAATAAAAAACAATCTCCTTTTGATTTTGCTTTATGGAAATCAGCTAAAAATGATGAGCCTTATTTTGAGTCAATTTGGGGAAAAGGTCGTCCGGGATGGCATATTGAATGTTCGGCAATGGTTAAGGATTTTTTAGGTGATACTATTGATATTCATGTAGGGGGTAGTGATTTAATTTTTCCGCACCATGAAAACGAAATTGCTCAGTCTGAAGCCTTTACAAATAAGCCTTTAGCTCGTTATTGGTTGCATAATGGCATGGTTAAAGTTGAGGGAGAAAAAATGTCTAAATCTTTGGGTAATTTTATCACTATTCGAGATTTATTGACAAAATTTGACCCTATGGCTGTACGTTTATTTATTTTACAGGCAAATTATCGTAAACCTTTAGATTTTACGGATGAGGCTTTACAAGCGGCTAGTAATGGTTGGGAGACTTTAAAAGAAGGATTACTTTTTAAAAAAAGATATAGTTTACAATTAGGTTGGGAAAATTGTGATGGTGAATATTTAACTGAGGAGTTAAAACAAAATTTTCAAACTGTTGTTGATGATGATTTTAATTTTTCGGCGGGGTTAGCTATTTTATTTGATTTAGCCAAAGAATTGCGTAAAGAAGCTAATATCTTAATCCATGAAGGTAAAACTACTTTATCTAATTTAGAGTTACAAGATAGATGTCATAGTCTAATTTCTTTGGCTGAAGTTTTGGGTTTTGAAGTTAAAAATTTAGAGATTATTGACAATAAAAATAAAATTTCTGATGAAGAAATAGAAGAATTGATTAAACAAAGAATTGAAGCGAGAAAAGCGAAAAATTATGTCGATGGCGATCGCCTCCGAGACATTTTAGAAAAAGAAGGTATTACTTTAATTGATTCTACTGATGGGGTGACAAAATGGCATCGAAATTAATTACTAGTATTTTCTTATTAATAATAAATAATTAAAAAATAATGTTTAATAGAGTCAGTAAAAAAAATTTTTTATTGCTAAGTTTAATAGTTTTAAGTTACTTAGGAAACTATTTTAAATTCGAGCTATTTTTTGGTATAGATTTTCTTTTTGGCTCTATTTTTGTATGGTTAATCTCTTGTTTTTTTTATCCAGTTTTAGGTATCTTAAGTGCTTTGATTGCAAGTACTTACACCTATTTTACTTGGGGACATCCTTATGCCATAATTACCTTTACTTTAGAAGCAATATTTATTAATATATTTTTACGTAAAAATATAGGAAATTTAGTAATTTTAAATATTATTTATTGGTGTTTTATTGGTATTCCTTTAACAAGTTTATTTTATGGATTATTCTTAAAACTTTCCTCTTCAGCTGTTTTACTTATTATTTTAAAACAATCAATTAATGGAATTTTCAATGCTTTAATTGCATCATTAATTTTAGTTTATTTTCCTTTTAATAAAATTTTCAAAAGTAGAAAATATAAATTAAATTTATCTTTCCAAAAATATCTTTTTTTAGTCATTATTACTTTTGTTTTTGTACCTATTTTAGGGTTAACGATTTTAGATGGGAAACAGCAATTAAAAACAATTGAATTAGAAATTTCACAAAAATTAGAAGTTGCTAATCATCATTTATCTAAGGAATTAAACAATTGGCAAAAAATGCACTTAAATGCTTTAAAAACTTTAGCAAAACAACAAGAAAAAAACATTAATTTAACCTTAATTAATCAAGATTTAAAGACAGTTAAAAATATTTTTAATTCTTTTTCAAAAATTTATATAACTGATGAAAAAGGGATTATTATTGCATCTAATCCGCCCATCAATGATGAAGGAAAAAATATAATTGGTGAGGATATTTCTAATAGTTCAAAATTTGCTATTTCTCGAAATAATTTAAAGCCATTTTTTTCTGAAATTCATCAAGATAAAATTTCAGAAAAACCTCATATTGGTATCACTATTCCTATTATTAAAAATGGACAAAATCAAGGTATTATCTATGGTTCAATAGGGAGCAATGATTTAGATCAAATTTTAAAAAATCATCAAGATAAAAATGATTTAGAAATTATACTTTTAGATCAAAAAAATAACATAATTAGTAATAGTAATCATAGTATTAAAAAATTTAATACTTTTCAAAAAGAAGGAGAAATTTATCCTTTAAAAATTCAATCAAATATGCAACATTGGTTGCCAAAAAGTACAGGACAACCATTGATGAAGAGGTGGAATAATTCATTTTATTTTCAAGAAAGTAAAGATATTAATTTGGCTAATTGGCGTTTATTAATAAGTATTTCAGCGACTCCTTATATTGTCGAATTAAATCAAATTTATATTACTTCTTTATTTATACTTTTCCTTATTATTATAATTACTTTTCCTGTAGCT
The DNA here is from genome assembly GCA_964634505.1 of uncultured bacterium. Lineage (GTDB taxonomy): Bacteria > Cyanobacteriota > Cyanobacteriia > Cyanobacteriales > Cyanobacteriaceae > CAZWLZ01. Next base: position 4,758 of record CAZWLZ010000240.1, read on the forward strand.
AATTATATTAGTAAAAAATTGGTAAAACCTCTTTTAGATTTAACAAAAATTACGGATAATATTACGGATAATATTCCCCAAAAATTAGTAGAAAATATTGATATAAATTGGGGAGACAGTAAATTAGAAGAAGTAGAATTTTTAAAAGAGAATTTTAAACAAATGATTGAAGTGCTTAAAAGACAATTTAATGAATTACAAATATCAAGAAATAATTTATCTGATCAAGTAAAATCACAGATGAGAGAATTAATTAATAAAACAAAAAAATTAACCAAAGAAGTTAAAAATAGAAAAGAAATAGAAGCTGTTTTAAGAGAAAAAGAAGAGCGTTTTGAATTAGCAATTTCAGGAACAAATGACGGTGTTTGGGATTGGAATTTAGAGACTAATGAAGTTTATTATTCGCCGACTTGGATAAGAATAGTTGGTTATCAACAAGATCAATTTCCTGCCGAATTCTCAAGTTGGTTAAATTTAATTCATCATGAAGATTATGAGCAATTTTTACAAGATGTTCATCTTCACACAGGAAAAAGAGCTGATTTTTTTGAAAATATACATCGTTTAAAACATAAAAACGGTAATTATATTTGGGTATTATCTAAGGCAAAACCTGTATTGAATGAAGAAGAAAAAGCCTATCGTTTTGTAGGGACAATTACGGATATTACGGATAAAAAAAATACGGAAAATGAGTTAAAAATTGCTAAGGAAAAAGCAGAATCAGCCAATGAAGCAAAAACCTATTTTTTAGCGACTATGAGTCATGAAATTAGAACTCCCATGAATGCCGTGATTGGCATGACTGGTTTATTATTAGATACAAAATTAGATCATGAACAACAAGAATTTACGGAAATAATCCGCACCAGTGGGGATAATCTTTTAAATATTATTAATGATATTTTGGATTTTTCTAAGATTGAATCTGGTAAATTAGAATTGGAAGAACATCCTTTTAATTTGCGTATTTGTATTGAGG
>CAZWLZ010000241.1:0-5715 GCA_964634505.1 uncultured bacterium
TTTTCAAAATAGATCCTAAATGGGTTCTATAAGTATTTTGTAATAACATGGCTACGGTCATCGGTCCAACACCGCCTGGTACAGGTGTAATAAAAGATGCTACATTTTTGACCTTATCAAAATCTACATCTCCAACTAACTTAAATAATCCAGCTTCATCTTCGATGCGATTAATCCCTACGTCAATCACGATCGCCTCTGGTTTAATCATATCTGCTGTGATCAATTTTGGTTTACCCATAGCAGCAATTACGATATCGGCATCACGAGTAAGTTGAGCTAAATTTTTGGTGTAAGAATGGGCGATCGTCACTGTAGCATTTTCAGCCAATAACATTAAAGCTAGAGGTTTTCCGACTAAAATACTTCTACCAATAACGACAGCTTTTTTACCAGCGACACTAAGATTATATTCTTTTAAAATGGCCATAACACCAGCAGGAGTACAACTGCGTAATCCTTCTTCCCCTCTAACTAATTTTCCTAAATTAATAGGATGTAATCCGTCGGCATCTTTATCAGGATCGATTTTTAGCAATAAACTAACAGCGTCTAAATGAGGAGGTAAAGGTAATTGGACTAAAATCCCGTTAACAGCTTGATCTTGATTTAATTTATCAATGACTTCTTCTAATTCTTGTTGAGTGGTATTACTAGGGAAGTGATGCCCAAAAGATTTCATGCCAATTTTCAGACAAGATTGTTCTTTATTACGCACATAAACAGCACTAGCTGGGTTATCGCCTACCATTAATACGGCTAAACCTGGCGATCGCCCAAAGTTTTTAAAATCTTCGGCAATTTCTATTTTTAATCGAGATTGAATTTTCTTAGCTAAAATTTTACCATCTAAAATTTGGGCGCTCATAATTGTAATGTTTTATAATTATTGACTATATTATATAGCAACAGACAGGATAGTTAAGACATTTCAATCCTTCGGTTAGGTAAAGGTTTTAAACTCCTCGTTAGCATCTTAAAAATACGGGTGACTACTATAATGAATTTATCAAATTAACAATTAATATTTAAAAAATTAGTTCTAATTGTTAACATATCTCAAGATAGAACAATGTATCAATTTTAATAAAATTTATTTATGAAATATTTAGGAAAAAATATACTCATCGGCATAATACCTTTTTTAGTTTTATGGTTTATTTTTAAATCTACAGATAATAAATTTAATTCAGGAGACAATATCTCTTCTTTTAATACCGTTGCCGTGAGTAAACTCAAAGAAGAAACTAAAAAACCTAAAAATATCTCGATTGAAAAAAGAGAAGAAATTAAAAAACCTGAACAACAGGAAAACCTCGAAATTGAAACAAAAAAAGAGACTAAAAAACCTAAAAATGTCAGAATTAACGGCAAAATAATTAATATTATTCCTTTAGTGGGTAGTTTTGCTTATCAAGTGGAAGATAATACAGGAAAAATTTGGGTAATGACAGAAGATAACCCTCCTGAAATTGACCAAGAAATTATTATTAATGGAATTTTAACTTACGAAGATATTACGGTAGAAGATAAAAGTTTTGGAGAATTTTATGTCGTAGAATCAACTAGAGAAATTCAAGATTAAAAATTTAATCTAAAAATCTAAAATACTTAAAATTCTAATCATCGTTTTCTATTCCCTATTACCTATTCCCTATTACCTATTACCTATATAAAAAGCCCTTTAGAAAGTAACCATTCTTGATTATAAAGTCTTGATTGATAACGACTACCGCCATCACACAAAACCGTTACAATGGTATGGCCTTCGCCCATTTGTTTGGCTAAGGCGATCGCCGCTGCTACATTAATCCCCACTGAGCCTCCCATAAATAAGCCCTCTTCTTTAAGTAATTGATACACAACTCTCACCGCCTCTTGATCATCAATTCTTATGGCATCATCAATAGGCACATTTTCCATATTGGCCGTAATACGACTATTTCCAATGCCTTCAGTAATAGAACTTCCTTCACATTTTAAATCCCCCGTTTTTACATAACTATACAACGCACTGCCCATAGGATCAGCTAAGATAGTTTTAATCTGAGGATTTTTTTCTTTCAAGTATAAAGCAACCCCCGCAAAAGTTCCCCCCGTACCAGTTGCGGCTACCCAAGCATCAACTTTACCTTCTGTTTGTTGCCAAATTTCTGCTCCTGTAGTTTCATAATGAGCGAGACGATTTGCTAAATTATCGAACTGATTTGCCCAAATGGCGTTATCCATTTCCGATGCAATGCGGCCGGATACCTTAACATAATTTTCGGGGTTTTTATAGGGTACAGCAGGTACAGTAATAACCTCCGCACCTAATACTTTTAAGGTGTCTATTTTTTCTTGAGATTGAGTATCTGGTATAACAATAACACACTTGTAACCTTTTGCGTTACAGATATGAGCTAAACCGATACCCGTATTCCCAGCTGTGCCTTCTACTACGGTGCCCCCCGGTTTTAACAGGCCTTTTTTTTCCGCATCTTCAATAATGTAAAGGGCAGCTCTGTCTTTAACTGAGCCTCCCGGATTTAGAAATTCTGCTTTGCCTAAAATTTCGCACCCAGTTTGATTACTAAAACTATTTAAGCGAATTAAAGGAGTATTACCTACTGTGCCTATGAAACCTTCTTTAATATCCATTTTGAGTTACTTTTTGTTATGTGATTTGAATTATTTTTTATTTAAAAGTATAGCAATAGAAAGGTTAGTTAAGACATTTCAATTCGTTAGGCAAGGGGTTTAAACACCTTGCTTGTTAACATCATCAGCATCCTAACAAGTACTATAATGAGAAGAAATAAATTTTTATTGATTCTTGATTAATTATTTTCTCCAAAAAATACCAATGCCATTATGAACTTTAGAGGCTGTTGCTGGCGATCGATCAATCAGTTTTCCGCCTAAATATAATTGAGTTGAACTTCCGCCATCTAAATTCAAAGCATTAGTTGCTCCTAGGTATTGCATAATATTAGCTAACTCTAATAAAGTTGCACCGTTACCACCTATTTTAGAATGAACAGTAACAAATAATAATTTTTGATCTCGAGTTAAACCGATGGCACTTCTGGATGCTGACTGTTTATTAAAAGCGGGGCTAAATTTTTCACTTTGGGCATCTAAAACTATATTTCCATTTAATAATAACACTGGTCCAGCCCCCATTATATTTGGGTAATTTGCCAATTCAGCTGGAATACTTGAACTATTTAAAGTTAATTTAATTTCTAATGGTAATCTATTGATTAATTCTGGTTTATTGCGAATAACTAATAAGTAGCCTTTTTTTGGAATATTAATGGTATCTTGACCAGCTTTATCCAAAATTAATTGGTTTTTTATCTTATCTTCTTCTACTAAAATAATAATTTCTTTATCTGTTAAAGTGGTATAAGTTTCTCCCCAAGTGGAATTATATCTAGCCATTCCAGGTTCAATATAACCACTATTTAGATAATTAATTATTAGGCGATCGCCATTAGGTGTAGTGATGCTTTCCTCTAATTTGAGGCGATCGATTTTAAAATTATTTAAGTTATCCCAAGCAATAACTCCTCTGTTTAAAATGGGTGAAGATAACCACTCATTTTGATCTCTAATTGCACCTAGGGGAAGCATATTTTTACGATTAAAAAAACCTCCATTAATAGCAGTGATGGCTTCTGCATTTTCGGCCATATTAATAATAGAATCAGTGCCAATCATACTATTTGAATTGGTAGTAATTGGTTTTAATTCTAAGTTAGATTTCTGTAAATTAATGGTTAAATAAGTAATAAAAAATAAATCATTTTTACCCGCTAAATCTTGTGAAGAAATAGGGATATATTTCTGTTGTAAAAAGATGTCTTTACTCCAACTAATTTCTCTTTCGATCATCGCATTAGGTTGAAGATCAACTAATAATAAATTAGGGTTGGCACTATGGACTTTTATATTATTATTAGGAGGAATATTTATTTTAAAAATAGTTCGATTATTTTCTGTTTCTACTGTAAATAAAGATTCTTTTTTTTCTGTGTTATCTTGAGGTTTTTTTTCATCTCCTTCTTCTTCTGTGATAAGATTTCCGATGCTTTGAACTGGCATAAATTCAGTTATTAATTCTGGTGTTGCATCACCTTCGATAGTTAAAATACCTTGTTCTTTTCCTTTACTAAATTGCCAAAAACTAGGACGATTTAGTTCAATAACAATTTTTTTACCATCTGGCTCTGATAAATCATAGGCTTTTTTTATTTGACTTTTTTCTAAATTAATAGCTAATTTTTCGTTATTAATATTAAGTTCAATATTAGTTAATTTAGCAAATTCAGTTATGTCTAAATAACGATAAGGATTGATAAATTTTGTTGGTAATTTTTGATAATAATTAAACCATCGAATAGGCTGAATTTTATAATTATTAGTGCTTAATAATTCAACACCTAAGACTGATTCTAGGGCAATATCACTAACTCCTATGTGTAAATTATTCCCCTCTTGCCATTGTATCCAAGGTAATTTATAGGTTTTATTATTAATAATAATTTCTTGACCTTGATTAACGATTTTAAGATCAGATTCTTGGGCTAAAACTTGCTGATTATTCCTAATTAAATTATCTTTAAAAGTAAAAGAATTTTGAGCAATAAATATAAAAAGAAAAATAAAAGTAGAACTAAAAATTGATTGAATTTTCATAAATTCTAAAGATAGTTAATATTATTTAATAATCATTTGTTAACTGATTTTACAGTGTTTTTCACCTGAATAAACTATAAAAAAAGTAGGGTGGGAAATGCCTACAAATAGAGAGTATAGTTTATTTACAAGAAAAGTTCTGTTAGATACTAACTTTTTTTTATGTTGTTTATTTTGATCAAACTTAGACAATTTATTTTGAAAAATAGCTTATTTTTTGCCAAATAATCCTTGAGGCCGAATTAATAAAATAATGATCATTAAAAATAATGATACTCCTAATTTATAATTTGAGCCAAGCCATGGTACACTTAATTCTTGAGCTATACCAATGATTAAACCTCCAGCGATCGCCCCATAAGGATTACCAATACCTCCAAGAATAACAGCCGCAAACATCGGTAAAACCAAAAACCATCCCATATTAGGACGTACAGCGGTAATTAAACCGTACATTTCACCCCCAAAGGCGGTTAAAACTCCCGTGATAATCCATGTATAGAGAATGACTTGATCGACATTTATCCCTGAAACTTTCGCTAAATCGATATTGTCTGCTACTGCACGCATGGCTTTACCAATTTTTGTTTTTTGTAAGACAAAATGAAGGGCAATGATAGCAATAAATGTTAATACAATGACAACAATTCGATAGTAAGCGATTTTGATGCCAAAGAAATCAATCGCTTCAGCTAAGGGTATTTGGTAATTTTGGTTACTTCCACCCCATATTAAGAGGATAAGATTACGCAAAAATAAACCTACACCAATAGAGATAATAGTTAGACTTGTACTTATAACCTTTTGTTTACGCATTGGTTTCCACAAAAGATATTCAGTCATTAGCATGGCAACGATCGTAACTAATATCCCTAAAATCATTGCTAACCACAAGTTAAGTCCATTAGTATTCAAAACCCAAGTTAGATAAGCGCCGAGAGTCATAAAATCGCCATGGGCAAAATTAGACAATTTTAAAATGCCCAAAGTTAATGTTAAACCCACGGCTGCTAAGGCAATGATGCTACCAAC
>CAZWLZ010000242.1:0-5711 GCA_964634505.1 uncultured bacterium
GACATACCCCTATAGTCTTAGAGAGAAGAGATGTTTTAGGGGGTAAAGTGGCAGCATGGAAAGATCAAGATGGTGATTGGTATGAAACGGGTTTACATATCTTTTTTGGTGCTTATCCCAATATGTTGCAATTATTTAAGGAGTTAGGCATAGAAGATCGTTTACAGTGGAAAGAACATTCTATGATTTTTAATCAACCCGAAAAACCGGGTACTTATTCTCGTTTTGATTTTCCTGATATTCCTGCACCTATTAACGGATTGGTGGCGATTTTAAGAAATAATGATATGTTGACTTGGGAGGAAAAAATCCGCTTTGGTATTGGATTAATTCCCGCTATTGTGAAAGGGCAAAAGTATGTTGAAGAAATGGATCAATATTCTTGGTCGGAATGGATGAAAAAACAGAATATACCGCCAAGAATTGAGAAGGAAGTATTTATTGCTATGTCAAAGGCTTTAAATTTTATTAATCCCGATGAAATTTCGGCTACTATTTTATTGACGGCTTTAAATCGTTTTTTACAAGAAAAAAATGGCTCTAAAATGGCGTTTTTAGACGGTTCGCCGACGGAGCGATTATGTCAACCTATAGTTGATCATTTCACGTCTAAAGGAGGTGAAATTAGGTTAAATAGTCCTTTAAAAGAGATTTTACTAAATGATGATAATACAGTAAAAGGCTTTTTATTAAGGGGTTTAGATGGGGCTGAAGATGAAATATTTACTGCTGATTTATACGTTTCGGCTATGCCTGTTGATCCTTTAAAGGTATTATTGCCTAAGCAGTGGGAAAATTTAGAATTTGCTAAACAGTTGGAAGGTTTAGAGGGTGTACCTGTTATCAATGTTCATTTATGGTTTGATCGCAAGTTAACGGATATTGATCATTTATTGTTTTCACGATCGCCATTATTAAGCGTTTATGCTGATATGAGTAATACTTGTAAGGAGTATGCTAATCCTGATCGATCTATGCTAGAGTTGGTTTTAGCTCCTGCCCATGATTGGATTAGTAAGTCTGATCAAGATATTGTCGATGTTACTATGCTTGAATTGAAAAAATTATTTCCTCATCATTTTAGTGACGAGAATCCTGCTAATTTACTTAAATATCACGTTGTTAAAACTCCTCGCTCAGTTTATAAGGCAACCCCCGGCAGACAGGCTTTTCGTCCGTCTCAAGTAACCCCTATTAACAATTTTTATCTGACAGGCGATTATACCATGCAACAATATTTAGGTAGTATGGAAGGTGCGGTTTTGTCGGGTAAATTGACTGCATTGGCGATCGCCAATGCAGTATAACAATTTTGATCCCCCTAACCCCCTTAATCAAGGGGGAATAAAAAAAATGATTTCTAATCCAAGTTTTTCTGGGATAAAAATTTCTATCTAATGTTCAAAAATGAAATTTTCTGACAAAATTAATACTTATCAAAAAAGAATTATTTTCGACTTAAATTAAAGAAAAAAAATCAATTTATAATTAAAAATAAACACAATTAACTAATAATAATTAATCAAAAATATGACCTTATTAAAAGAGCAAATTTTAGCTGAAAAAGTCCGTTCAGATTTCCCAATTTTACATCAAAAAATTAATGATAAACCATTAATATATTTTGATAATGCAGCTACATCTCAAAAACCAATTCAAGTAATAAATACTATTACTAATTATTACCAAAATGATAACGCCAATGTTCATCGTGGAGCTCATACTTTAAGTTGTCGTGCTACTGATGCTTATGAAGGTACTAGAGATAAAATTGCTCAATTTATTAAGGCAAAAAGTCGTAATGAAATTGTTTATACTCGTAACGCAACGGAAGCAATTAATTTAGTGGCTTATAGTTGGGCATTGAACAATTTAAAGGAAAATGATGAGATTATTTTATCAGTAATGGAACATCATAGTAATATCGTTCCTTGGCAAATTATTGCTAAAAAGACAGGTGTTAAGATTAAGTTTGTGGAGTTAACAGAAAATGAAGAATTTGATTTTGAGCATTATAAATCTTTACTTTCATCTAATACAAAATTAGTATCAATTGTCCATATTTCTAATACCTTAGGTTGTATAAATCCCATTATAGATATTATTAAATATGCTCATAATTTTGGTGCAAAAGTGTTAATAGATGCCTGTCAAAGTATGCCTCATTTTCCTATTAATGTTCAAGAAATTAACTGCGATTGGTTAGTAGCATCTGGACACAAAATGTGCGCCCCAACTGGTATTGGTTTTCTTTATGGAAAGGAAGAATTATTAACAGAAATGCCTCCATTTTTTGGCGGTGGTGAAATGATTTCTGAAGTATTTTTTGACCATTTTACTTGTGGAGAATTACCCCATAAATTTGAAGCTGGAACACCTGCAATATGTGAGGCGATCGCCTTAGGTTCGGCGATCGATTATTTAAGTAATATAGGTATGGATAAAATACATCAATATGAGGAAGAATTAACTACTTATTTATTTGAAAAAATGACAACAATTCCTAACTTAAAAATATACGGAAATAATCCTCTTAAAGAAGGAAAAAAACGAGCATCTTTAGCCGCTTTTAATGTTAATAATATTCACGGAAATGATTTAGCTACCTTACTTGATAATGAAGGGATTGCTATTAGATCAGGGCATCATTGCACTCAACCATTACACCGTTATTTAAACATATCGGGTAGTGCTAGGGCAAGTCTTTATTTTTATAATACTTTTGCAGAAATAGACATATTTATTAGTAGTTTAAAAGAGACAATTGAGTTTTTTAGTTAAGTCATAAAACTATCAAAATTATTAATAATTTCTACTTCAAAAACTTGAGCAAAAATATCAATTAAATCAATTTTTACCTCATTAACAGTAATATTAGGTAAAAATTGAGCCATACTGCCAACGGGTTTATCAGTAATTCCACAAGGAATAATTTGACTAAAACCCCTTAAATCTGGATTAACATTAATCGAAAAACCGTGCATTGTAATCCAACGTTTAACCTTAATCCCAATAGCTGCAATTTTATGATTATTCACCCAAACACCAGTTAATCCTGTGATGCGATAAGCATCTAAATTGTACTTTTGTAAAAGTTGAATAATTACTTCTTCTAATTGTCTTAAATACCAGTGTAAATCTTGTTGATAATAACTCAAATTAAGAATAGGATAACCCACAATTTGACCAGGACAATGATAAGTAACTTCGCCTCCTCTTTCAGTTTTATAAACTTTTATATCAGAGGTTTCAATATTAAATTTAAGGAAATCTATATTAGAACCAGTGCCTAAAGTGTAAATAGGATAATGTTCAACTAACATTAAAACATCAGCTAAATTAGCATTATTAATTCTTTCTTGAAATAGCTTTTTTTGTATTTCCCAAGTGTCTTTATAATGTATTAAATTATAATTATTTAAAATACAAATTCTTAACTTTTTAGTCATTATTAAATACCAATAACTTCTCTCAATTTTTCTACTAATTGATAAACTGTTGTGGAAGGATTAATATTATGTATTGTTTGTTTTTCTGAGAATGATAATTGTTCGTTATCAAAACCACGATCATTGCAGTGAGTTAACCACAAAATTTTAGCATTTTTAATAGCTTCTTTTTGTTTGTCTTCTAATTTATGATAAATATCAGTATTTTTTTCATATTTTTCCCCTGACTTAGATGTTAATGATTTATGAAGATTATTTCTATGAGTTTGACTGCAATAATATTGATAGTGAAGTAAAAACCAAAGCTCAAAAGCATCATTAGAAATAGCTAAATTTATTTGACTCTTGTCAGCTAATTGGATTGCTGTATTAAAATTTTGTTGATTATTATTTTCTTTCTGGGCATCTCTATCAAAAACACACCAAACCTCATCATCTTTATAATCACTATCATCTTTTTTAAGTTTAATGGCTTTTTTTACAACGGTTATACCAACTGCTTTGGCATTTTCAATATTAATAGCAATAGTTGCTGTTTTCTTTTCTTTTCCTAATTGCTGAAAATTTTTAAAATATGTTTCTTCCGTTTCTCCTTCACAAATAATTAAAAATCTTTTTCTGATAGGTATTTTGTTCGTTTTTCTTGGTAAATAGGGGTTAGATGGTAATTTATTTAGATTCTTTTTAGCCATTTGATTTATCAGATAATAATTCTTTAAAATTGCCAATAAAAGGAATCGCACCATATCTTCCTTTAATATAATCAGCTTCAAAAGGAGCATCTTCAGGAATATCATATTCAGCTAAAGAATATAAATCTGTTGCACCTTCTCTATTTTTTTCGGTAAACCAAATTTGATCTCTCCTTAATAATTTACTACCAAATATTTTAGAATTTAATAAATTAGTATCGTGAGTCATAAAAATAAGTTGTGCTGATTTTGGGTTATATTGTTGAGAATTAAATAACTCAATAATTTTATGGGTAATCATAGGATGCAATTTAGCATCTAGTTCATCTATAACTACAATACTACTTTTTTGTAAAGCATCCAGCAAGAAGCCAGAAAAATAAAATAATTTTTTTGTTCCTTCTGATTCATGCTTTTCTAAATCAAATTTTTCTAATCCAATTAATTCTCCATTTTTATTATATTTTTCATGATATGTTTCAATCGTTAAAAATCTCGTAGGATCGAAAATCCTTTTTATTCTTTCGTAAGTAATAATTTCTTCCCAGCCTTTAGTTATATCAATATCGACAATTGATAAATCTAATTCTTTAATTAAACTTATAATATCTTTTTTTAGAGGAGACTCAAATAACTTCAAAGTAATTTTTTTATAATCAGAATTATCATGTGTACCCGATCCGAAAATCACTTGTAGATTAAAAAACCACTTGATAATCTCTATAGAAACTGCCCCATTCAACTGGGCTGAAAGTGAAAGGAAAAGTGCATTTTGTCTAGTTCTAGTTTCTATATTTGTTCCTTCTTTAAAATAGGTTGGATTTATTTTAATTTTATTATTTTCCCTATTAAATAATTGACGTTGTTTTGTTTTCGGTGTTTCCCATAACCACTCTTTAATTACTTTATTTTGAGATTGAGAAACTTCAAAACCATAAGTATATAGTCTTTTATTTAAAATAAAAATTATCTGAAAATAAGAAGGTTTTTTTTCTGTTTCAGTATTAAGTCTAAAAGGTTCAACATCTATCAAATCCGTAATTTGCATTTCTTTAGAAGAGTTAATCACAAAATCTTTCATAAATGCCATAGCTTTCGCTAAATTACTTTTGCCACTAGCATTTGCACCATAAAGAGCAGCAGTTTTTAATAGTTTTAAATCTTTATTAACTGAAAATATATTATTGCTGTCTAATTCTTCATCTTCACTATCAATATCAGAGGCAACCATGCTAAAGGTGACTATATCCTTAAAAGATAAAAAGTTTCCTACTTGAAATTCAATAAGCATGATTTTATTTTTATTAACTCTTTATTGTTCTTCCGATAATTATATATTAAGACATAATCTCAATAGAACATAATTTTTAACTCTAATTATAGTAATTAATGGCGATCGCCAAAATAATTTATAATTTATAAAATATCATGTTTTGTAATCAAAAAAAAACTTTAATATAAATAAATAAATTTAGTTCAAAAATGGCGGGAGACGGATTTGAACCATCGGCCTTCGGGTTATGAGCCCGACGAGCTACCAGACTGCTCTATCCCGCGTTACTTTTACTAG
>CAZWLZ010000243.1:0-5704 GCA_964634505.1 uncultured bacterium
GATAGGTAATCATCAATTAGATCAAGTCTATAAAAATAATTCTTTATATTTAGAAGGTTTAAGTTTAATAATTAATGATATTAATGATCCTAAATTAAACTTTTTTGATAAAAATTTAATGAAAGAATTAAATATGAAATCAACAATAATAACACCTATTCTTGTTAATAAGAAATTATGGGGTTTATTAATTGCAGATCAATGTTTTACTAAAAAAAAATGGACAGAAAAAGAAGTAACATTTCTTAAAAATATTAGTGAATATATGGCGATCGCCATATATCAATCTGAATCGAATCAAAAGTTAAAAGACCAAAAAAAAAGGTTGGAGGAAAAAGTAGAAAAAACAACAAAAGAGTTAGAAGATACTTTAAATTCAAACCAAATTACCAATCAATCAAAAAATGATTTTTTGGGAAATATTAGTCATGAATTAAGAACCCCTTTAACCTCGATAATAGGCTTATCTGGTACATTATTATATTGGTCAAAAGAAGAAAAAAATTTATCTAAAGAAAAACAAAAACGCTATTTAGAAATAATACAAGAAAGTGGCAGAAAATTATTAAATTTAATTAATAATACTCTTGATTTTGCGGGGGTAGAATCTGGTAAATCTTTATTGAAAATAGAAGAATTATCCCTAGATTATTTAGTTAAAAAAGTATGGTTATCAGCCAAAGAAATAGGCAAAAATAAAGACATCAAGTTAGAGTTGGAATCTAGCATACAATCAAAAGAAAAAAAATTTTTTGGAGATCAGGAAAGACTTGAACAAATCCTATTAAATTTATTAGAAAATGCTATTAAATTTACTCACGATGGAGGTAAAGTAATCTTTAGAATAAGTCAGGAAAATAATGAAATAATTTTTCAAATAGAAGATACAGGAGTAGGAATAAATGAAAATCAATTTCCTTTGTTGTTTAATAAATTTCAACAGTTAGAAAATTATCGCACCAAAACCAATGGAGGTACAGGATTAGGATTAGCGTTGAGTAAGCATTTAGTTGAGCTCCATGGGGGTAGAATTGAAGTCGAATCTCTCATCGAAAAAGGATCAATTTTTACCGTGCGTATTCCCGATATTAAACCGATTAAAAAAGTCAATTATTTAAACAAATATCAACAAGATTATTCCGGTAATAAGACAGTTTTAATTATTTCTCAAAACGAAGAAATCACAACTTTTATTTGTGAATTATTGATAGTGGCAGAATATCAAGTAATTTGGTTATGTGAAACCATGGAGATTGTTAGTAAAATTAAAGTTTTTGAGCCCAAGTTAGTTATCCTAGAGGGAGAATTAACGATACTTACCAATAATATTATTGAACAATTGAGAATTTTAAAAGATACGGAACAAAATGAACTTAAAATTTTAATCATCCGTGAAGAAATTAATAGTGATGATACCCCAGAAGTATGGCAAAATATTGTTGATGATTATTTATTACAACCGTTACAACCTTCTATTTTATTAGAAACAATTAAAAATCTAATGATCAATTGACAATAACCTATAGATATTACAAAATTAAAGAGTTTTATCAATCAATAATTATCAAAATGAATTCACTGATCAAATCTCTTGAATCTAGCTTAATTGTATCCTGTCAAGCTCCCATTGATTCTCCCTTATATCAACCTGAAATGATTGCGGCGATCGCCAAATCTTGTGTAAATCAAGGGGTAAAATGCGTCAGAATAGACTCTCCAAATCACATCAAAGCAGTTAGAAAATTACTCCCCAATGTAATTATTATCGGCTTGTGGAAACAAATGAATTTAGATTCCCAAGTGTATATCACTCCTCGTTTTGAAGATGCTATAGCCATTAGTGAAGCTGGTGCGGATATTATTGCTATTGATGTTACAAATAGACAACGACCAAATCAAGAAAAAATAACAGAAATAATCCCTAAAATAAAACAAAAATTAGGAAAATTAATCATGGCGGACATTGATAATCTCGAAAACGCCTTAATCGCAGATAAATTAGAAGCAGACTTAATAGGTACAACATTATATGGTTATACCAAAGAAACCCAACATTTATCTCCTCCCGGATTTGATTTATTAACAGAAATGGGCAAAAAAACGACAATACCCCTTATTTGTGAGGGGGGTATTAGTAATCCATTGGAAGCAAAAAAAGCATTGGATTTAGGGGCATTTGCCGTCGTTGTAGGGACAGCAATAACAGGAATTGATTTAAAAGTGCAGGCTTTTCAGAAAGTTTTTTAAAAATTTTTAATCTTCAATTAATACTCTTTGAGTAATTAATCTAAGACCATCAGCCCGAATTAAAAGAGCAGAATACCATTGATCATTAGTAACTAACGGGGCGCTAACTAATTTAAAAATTCCCCCTGCTAATAAGGTAGATAACTCAATTTCTGCGGGATTTTGATAGGCTTCCTCATTAACAGTTTTTTCCATGGCACCACCTAATAAAAGATTATAGTCTAAAGGTTCAGTCAAAATGACATCAAAATTAAATTTTTGACCTGGTTTAACTTTCTTAGGCAAATTTACCTTAATTTCAGGGGGATTATCGCCAGAAGTTAAATCTGTTCTTTCTGCTAAGATTTTTTGTTTTACTAACTTTCCATTTTCAAAAAATTGAAGAGAATTAATAGTAGAAAATAAATTAATTTTGCGTCCATCACTAACAAAATCGCCACTAATTTCGGTAACAGTTTCTGCTAATAATTGATTGTTTTTTTCTTCCCAAGATTTAAGTGTGGTTTTATAAGTTAAATTGGGATAATCTTGCCATTTTTTTTGTAATAATTCTGGTAGAGATTTAAAAGTTAAACCCTCTTTAGAAGTAAAGTTCGGGGAAATAAGTTGTTTTAAAGTGTTGGTATCTTTGTTGTTAACAGATTGATCAAATAAGCCAATAATTTCAACTAATTTTGGGGGTGCATTTTCAGGAGTTTGAGCTTGAATTACTTGATTAAAAACCAACGATAAACTAATACTAAGAGTACAAAAAAGAGGAAATTTAATTAATTTGTGAGTTAATTTCATAGGATGGTAAAAAGTAATAATAATTGCAAATGATTTGAAAAAGTATATTTACAGATGCTAGTGATTATAGCGAGAAATTTGTAAAATTTTGATAAATAAAAATTGTTAAATTTTCTAGTATAAAAAAATAGTCTTTCTCTGGAGAAGAATAAATTAATACTTTTTTTTCATAAAATCTATCTATAAATCGATTGAAATAAAAGACTTGTGCTATAAATATAAAAAGGAATAGATTAAAACTATTCCCCAATAGAAATTATTTTTTATCTTCAAAGTAAAGTAAAAATTTAATTTCAAATTATTAAATGATTAAATAAGTTTAGCTGCACGAAATCCTAAATAAAGTCCCAAAGCAACTACAGTAAAACCAATAATAATACCAGCGTAAGCAATAACACCCGTCATGTGATTAAATACTCCGAAAAAATTTGACTATTTAATTTTACTATAAAAAGTCAGTAATTAAGAATCATCAATTATATCTTTACTTCTTTATGCCTTTGTCAGATAATCAGATAAAATGAGAAAAAAAAGTTTACAATTGTGATTTATATGAAATCCATAATTCCTGTTAATTTACCTAATAATTCTTATGAAATTCAAATCGCCTCAAATAGTTTAACGAAATTAGGAGAAGCTGTTAAAAAACTTGGTCTTGGTAAAAAAATTATGGTGGTTTCCAATGCTGAAATTTTTAATTTTTATGGTGACACCGTTATTAATTCTCTAAAAGACGAAGGTTTTGAAGTTAATCATCATTTGATAATAGCTGGAGAAAGCTATAAAAATTTTCAATCTCTTCAAGCAATTTATGATAGTGCATTACAGTATAAACTTGAAAGAACATCAACTTTATTAGCCTTAGGTGGTGGTGTTGTAGGGGATATGACTGGTTTTGCGGCAGCTACTTGGTTAAGAGGTATTAATTTCATTCAAGTGCCTACTTCTTTATTGGCGATGGTTGATGCCTCTATAGGAGGTAAAACAGGTATTAATCACCCTCAGGGCAAAAATCTTATTGGTGCTTTTTATCAGCCTAAATTAGTGTTTATTGATCCTTTGGTATTAAAAACTTTGCCCATTAGGGAATTTCAAGCGGGAATGGCGGAAGTGATCAAATATGGCGTTATTTGGGATGCTAATTTATTTACTCAGTTAGAAAATGCTTCTCGTTTGGATAGTTTGGAGTTTACTGGGATTGATTTATTGCATAGCATACTCTTGTCCTCTTGTCAAGCTAAAGCACAAGTTGTTAGTCAAGATGAAAAGGAGGGAGGTTTACGGGCAATTTTAAATTACGGTCATACTATTGGTCATGCTTTAGAAAGTTGTACTAATTATGATATATTTGTTCATGGTGAAGCTGTGGCGATCGGCATGATAGAAGCGGGTAAAATTGCCGTTATGTCTAATTTATGGAGTGAAAAAGAGGCACAACGACAACAAAATTTAATTGAAAAAGTAGGTTTACCGACAGAAATACCATCCAATGTTGATAAAGAAAAAATTATCGCTTTATTGCAAAGTGATAAAAAAGTTATTGACGGTAAAGTAAGATTTATTTTACCGCAAACTATAGGGAAAGTAGTTATTAGTGATCAAGTTTCTTCTGAGTTATTAAGAAAAATTTTTCACTTAACATAAAGATAATTGGCTAATTAATAACATAAGCTGTTTTTAATGCCCATAGGATAAGTGCTGTAATACTACCAAGAATAATAAAGGCTGAAATTCCTACTACTATTGGTTTATCTGCACCTTCAAATTTCATAATACCACGATTAAGATCAGACATATTACCTCTTGTATTGATTTGATTTAATAAATTTATTTCAATTATACGTTAACTTAATTTGGGCTTTTTGATCTATTTAATTTAATTTTTGTATTGTTTATTTAGAGATAGCACTACATAATTAATTTTAGGACATTTTAAAATTCTTCCTTTGTGTCACAATGACAATTCTATTATTTGAAATTTTTAATAATGTTCTAATCTTGGCTGGTAGTGTTATAGCTCATTTTTACAGCAATATTTAGACTGAGAATAGGGGGAAAAATGCCAAAATGCAACTAGATATACAATAGTGCAAACTGTAAAGATGTCAAATTCATAGCAATATTGTGATTTATTCAATCGATTATCAAGTCGAAAAACCTACCGCATTTTGATCTAGTCTATTACTGCTTTTAACTTTTAGCATAAATACGACGTAAAAACGACATATCTAAATTACCAAAATTACTACTAAAAGCGACATTCAATTTTTCTAAACTTTTAATCAACCATTTTGCTCCATCCTTGCTGACAGCTTCATAATGATTAAATAAAATAGAAAATCTTTTTTCTAAGTAAGGCTTGATTTTACTGCAAACTAAAGCAATTTGTAAAAACAAACCAATAGTTTCTGTTGTCCCCATATTACTCACTAAATCCATAAAAACCATATGTTGGGGATTGTTAGAACTTTCAACAATAAGATAGTTAAAAATTTGACTATAAGTTCTAACTTTAAGAAACTCATCAGGTTTTATACTATTATGTTGAGGATAAGTATTTTGTAATTTATCATAAAGTTTGCGGTTAAAACGATGTTTTCCATATTTAGGATCAACTGACTGTACTATATATTCATATAATTCATCTTTAAAGACTTGATAATTACGA
>CAZWLZ010000244.1:0-5701 GCA_964634505.1 uncultured bacterium
ATCCTATCTCCCTATAATTATAGCTTTTTCTTTAGAATGAAACAGCCCTGCCCTTAAAAAGGGGGGAGTAGGATTCAAGGGGGGAATTGGTTTAGCTTTTTGTTTGTAATAAATGCTCTTGTAATAACCGATGAATAAAACGATAACCGCCACCAATACGCTGTAATAACATTTGTTCGGTACAATAATCTAAAAAACAGGCATAATTCCAAGGGCTATAACCGTTAAAGGTAAGTACCAAACGCAAACAAAAATGCTGTAAAACAGCTATTCCACCCTTAGAAAAAATAAGAGAAAAAAAAGTCATAAAAAATAAAAAGCCTTTTAATGAAGAGAATAAACTTTTATCTACTTGATTTAACCAAGGAGAAATCCTTATTAATACTCCATATAATATTCCCGCCACAGATAAGATGATGGAAAAGGTTAAGATACCGTTATTAATAGATGCTTTAATGCCCTGATTCGGTTTCTTTTTTACTCCTAACTCCAACTCACTCCCAATCAGCCCTTTAATCAACCCGTAAATCAACCCTCCAATTAGCCCGACTATCAGCCCTCCAATTAGCCCGACTATCAGCCTAAAACCCATCTCCAATACTAAGTTAAGCCCTCCAATCATCCCTCCAATTAGCCCAACTATCAACCCTTCTTTTAAATTTATCCAACTCCATTGAATTTGTTCAACTGTATTAATTTTACTATTATTTTCCCGTCCGAGTATTAGCCCGAAAATTAGCCCTCCTACCAACCCGAAAATTAGCCCTTCCATCAGCCCTTCCATCAGCCCTCCCATCAGCCCTCCCATCAGCCCGTAAATTAATTTTTGCTTAGGATTAGCTAAATCTGTGGGTTGGAGTTTTTCAATTAAAAATACTGTTTGCTTATCATTTGTTAACTTTTGTGCCAACCAAGTTAAATAATGTCGAGTTTGGCTCAGATTGCGGACATATTTTTTTAAATAACTTTTAAGAGTTTTTTGTTTGTCTATGAGAGAATTTTCGATTTTCTTTTGATATTGACTTTCCCAAAAATTAGCATCCAACATCTCATTAAGATAGGCTTCAAATAGAGATGATAATTTTGCTTTTTTGGTAGTTAAACCTTGATTTATGGGTAGCGACAAGGTTTTGTTGGTTAATACCATGATGTCCAAAAATAAAGGCGTTTTCGCTAAATCTTGCCAGTCTTCATCGTTAGCAATCAATTCTTGAATATGGGTTGCCTTTGTTTCTTGTAAATATATTTGAATTTGGGCATCTGTCAAAGGTTGTAAAATTACCGCCCCATTTAAGTCAATTCTTTTTTGCAATAAATCAAATTCTTGCCGACGACTACAAACTATCAAGGGTTTTTTCCAATTACGAGGTAGTAAAAAAGTATTAATTGCTTCTACACAAGCAGTTTGTCTGTCACTTTGCAATTCGTCTAAACCATCCAAACAGGGAATAATCAACTCATCATCTAAATATTGCTTTGCCAATTTTTTACGAAAACCAATAATATTCAACTCATCAATTAACCAATCTTTAATCGTTGTATAGTTACTTGTCCATGAAGATAAATTAAATAAAATGGGAATCGGTTGATTTATATCATCTTTCGCTCGTATCACCAACTCTTGAACTAATTTATATAAATTGGTGGATTTTCCTGATCCAGGATCACCTAAAATTAATAAACGTCCGTTAATATCAGGGCGATCATAAACTTGAACAATAGTCGTTTCAGGGGGTAAAGGTTGTGCCTTTTGTTCAGCAAATTTGAGTTGCATGGAGGCGGTAACTTTACTGAAATCTTCAACTTTATCTAAATTGATATAAACTTGATTGCGTAAGGATTGGGATAAAAGGCGATCGACCATTTCACCAATATATTTAATTAAATCTTGTTGATTTTTATCTCGTTGAGGTTGATTTGGCGGAAGATTGTTAATAGTAATTTTATTTCCCGCTACATTATCCCCTTCCCCAAAATGATTTTGCTTCATTATCTCAATCTGTTATAAATTGATCAATTATATATAATTTTCATTATCATTTTTAAAATTTTTAAATGGCGATCGCCATTAAGAGACAATTTGGCGATCGCCACAAAATAATTATGAAAATGATCAGATAACAAACTAAATTATTGATTATTATAAATCTGTATAAGTTAACGTGAGTTGAGTATAATTAAAAATTTAAGATATAGTAATGTTGCTAAAATACAAAAAGTGCTTACTTCTTTTAATTGAAAAAAACTAAACCATTAAATAAACTATCTAATTGGCGATCGGCTTACCTAAAAATCATAACTTAATTCAGCTAGTCTTTTTTTTACCGTCAATTAAAGCACTAACCGTCATATCGCCCATAACATTGATAGCAGTTCGACAACGATCTAAAAACCAATCTACCGTTACTAAAATGGCAATATATTCTGTAGGTAATCCTACCGAAGTAAAAACTAAAGTCATGGTGACTAATCCAGCTTCAGGTATTCCCGCTGCACCAACGGAAGCTACAATAGAAGTTAACATAACCATTAATTGTTGAGTAATGGTTAAATGTTGCCCTAATAATTGGGATACATATAAGGCTGACATAGCTTCATATAAAGCAGTACCATCATTGTTAAAATTACTGCCTACTAATGCCCCTAAAGATGCTGAAGATTCTTTTAAACCCATTTTTTCGATTAAAACTTCAAAGGTGATGGGCATAGTAGCAGTAGATGAAGCGGTAGAAAAGGCTGTTAGTAAGGCATCTGAACCACTTTTTAAAAAGTGAATGGGATTCACCCACGAACCGAATTGAACCCGAAGCAAATAATAAGTTGCTTGTAAAAGTAGGGCAGCAATTACTGCTAAAACAAACAAACCTAAAGATTGAAAGGGTTTAAAACCTTTTAGGGCGATAGTTTGAGCTACTATACCAAAAACGGCGATCGGAATAACAGCAATTACCCAATGTAACAATTTAATAATGGCATTAAATAAAGTTGTCACTATATTTTCGATCGCCTGATATTCGTGTTTATTATTAGCAATTTGTTCACTTTTAATAGCACGTAAAACAATGGCAAAAGATAAAGCGACAATAATTAATTGAATGACATTATTATCAACTAAAGGTTTAATGATCGATTCTGGGACAAAATCATTTAATAATCCCCAAGGATCAAGAGTTTTAGTCATGGCCTCGCTATTTGTATCTAATTGTAGGTTTTGACTTCTACCCGGACGCAAAACATTAGCAACTACCAAACCGATAATAATAGCCACTAGAGTATTAGTTATCAACATTCTAGTTAACTTGCTTCCCGATCGCCCTGGAATTTCAGCAGTTAAAAAGGTGTGTAAAATAGCAAAGAAAATTAAAGGGGTTGCTAGAGTGCGTAAAATTTTGAGAATTAGTGTACAAGGTAAAGCTAAATGAGTAATCAACTCTGGATTTAGAGACGGATTCCCTGCACCTAAAAGAACGCCGACAATAACCGCCAAAATTAAAGCAATTATAATTTGCAGAAAAAGGGGTAAGTCTGTAATTTTTTTCAACATTATGGGACAAATTAATTAATTTAGAGTTTTTATTGTGTTAATTGATAATTGAGTTAATTAACACAATAATATGCACTAAATCATAACAGGATATTTAAAATACTATTTTTGATTCAAAATAGATAAAATTACCTGTAGGAATTTTCTAGGTTGAATTGAAGTATAAAACGTAATAAGACCTTTATTTGTACTAGGTTAAAATACTGCTAAATTTGGTTTAATTGAACTTACGCCGTTAAACATATGAATAAAGTTGTAAGTTTAGACTATAAAAAAATAACTAGCAAATAATTAAATGTTAATAGTTATAATATTCTTAAGTATTTATTTTCCGAGCTAAATTCCAAGTTCTTTTTTACTTCAAAGTATCACAAACAGCTTTAAGACTTAAGGAGAAAATATCATGTCTGAATATAAAAACGGTGTGTTGTTTCAATTTTTTCATTGGTTTTTAGATAAAGATGACTCTTTTCAAGCCAATAAACCCTTATGGAGTTTTCTAAAGGACGAGGCTGAACATCTTCGAGATATTGGCATAGATGCGGTTTGGATTCCACCAGCTTATAAAGGTGCAAGCGGTGATAATAGTAGTGGGTATGATGTTTACGATCATTTTGATCTTGGAGAATTTAACGCCAAAGGTTCTAAGAGAACAAAATATGGCGAAATAGAACAGCTATATGATGCTATTAATGCACTTCATGGTTACAGGAAGAATGCTATTGGTGCTTTAGTTCCAGATGGCAACAAAAGATATATCCAAGTTTATGGAGATATTGTTCTTAACCATCGAGCAGGTGGTTCTAAAAGCGATTTTTGGCAAGCTGTCAGGGTCGATAAAGAGGACAGAACAAAAGAACGGTGGGAAGCTGGTTTTGAAAGTGGACTGATTGATATTAAGTCTTACACAAAGTTTGATTTCCCCGAAAGGGCTAACCAGTATTCTGATTTCAAGTGGTCTTCTCGACATTTTGATAGTGTTGATACCACATTTATAATCAGGCAAAGTGGAAATGAATTTACGGAGACTGGGAGTAAAGATGGAAAATATATTTATCGATTTGTGTTCAATGAACCTGGCTATGAGCCACAAGCAAAAAATTTTGAAAAGTGGGTATCTTTGGAAAAAGGAAACTTTGACTATCTTCAAGATTCTGATTTTGACTATGGTCGATTTGATGTTCGAGAAGAAATGAAGTATTGGGGAACGTGGTTTGCAGCTAAGGTTGGTTTAGATGGATTTAGGTTAGATGCTGTTAAGCATATCACGGCTGGTTATGTCCGAGAATGGGTTGGCCATACAAGAGCCGAAGCAAAAAAACCTTTTTTTACAGTAGGTGAGTATATTGCTGGGGACACAGCTACACTCCACAACTATCTTTTTGTTTGATTTTCCTCTACGATTTAAATTTAAGAATGCAAGCTGGGCTGGACAGACATTTGATCTGCGAGAACTCACTCAAAATACCTTAATGGCTGAGCAACCTGCCAAAGCAGTGACATTTGTTGAAAACCATGATTACCAATTTGGACGAGAACTAGACTCTCATGTCAAAGAATGGTTTAAACCTTTAGCCTATGCTTTTATTTTGTTGAGAGAGCAGGGCTATCCTTGCATTTTCTTCCCAGACTATTATGGTTCTCATGATAAAGATAATCATAAAGCTCAGCCCAGCGGCCGAGAATACATTGATTTGCTCTTGAAACTCAGGAAACAATTTGCACTAGGAGAAGAACGTTTCTACGCCCATAGTGATATTGCTGGTTGGGTTAGAATGGGTGGTGTTTCTGATGCGAAAGGGGCAATGGCTGTAACTATGAGTAATTCCTATGGTGCAGTTAAAGCAATTAGGATGAATACTGGACGTTTTAATAAACGCTTCTATCACCTAGCAACTATCAAACTAATTGGTAATCAATTTGTTATTTCTAAAACTAGATATGATGTTTTTGGAAGTAAATCAGAGGGATTAATGACTGATCAATACGGGTGGGCTGAGTTCCTGGCTGATGGTGGTGCTGTTACCATCTGGATTGAAGATGGTGTTGGCTTAAGTTAACATTCCCATCGCTGATTTCCCTAATCCCTAGCACTTGAATATCTATAGAACCCATTTGGTATCTTTTGTAAATATTATCTGGCATTAAAACCTTGAA
>CAZWLZ010000245.1:0-5623 GCA_964634505.1 uncultured bacterium
ATGCTTTTCGATTAAGTCCAGTGGTGGCTCTTAATAGTCGATCTTGCTTTAATATTTTGTCAATGTTGAGCATTGTTTCTCTTAATCCTTAAGTCGTTTCCATTTATTATCTCTTATTTCACAAAAACTTTATTATGATTAACGAACAAAAACACCCTTTAGCACATATTGATAGAGAAATTGTCAGAAATTTTTTTGTAGAAGGGCAAAGCGATTATAATTTAGCAGAGTTAGCCCGATTAAAAATACGTTATCATAATTTCCCCGGTGCTACTGATATACAACATGATCTTGATAGTATTCTCAATCAGTGGGAATTAACTGAAGAGCAACTTTATGAAAAAACTAGACGAATTCATGCTAAAGGCAAAATTTATCGTCCAGACTCTGATTCTGAAGAAGATTGGAGTTAATAATTAATTATTTGTTAAAGAGTAAATTTTATGATCATCTCTGGCAAAGGTATAAAGAGTAAGAAAAAATAGAATTTTTGATTTTATCTTAACTAGGCAACGCCTAATTTGTAGTAAATTATTCAGTGTTATCTATTTACTTTTAAAATGGTTCAATATTTAGTTGATTTAATGATTTGGATAGGCATCTATGGCTTATTTTCTCTTGGTTTAAATTTACAATGGGGTTTCACTGGTTTAATTAATTTTGGTCATGTGGCTTTTATGACTTTGGGGGCTTATGCTACAGTTTTATTAAGTTTGAAGGGTATTCCTATTTTATTGGCAGTTATTTTAGGGGCGATCGCCGCTGCCTTGTTTGGTTTATTGATAGGTGCATCTACTTTAAAATTAAGAGAAGATTATTTGGCGATCGTTACTATCGGTGCAGGAGAGTTACTTAGGTTAGTTGCTTTAAATGAAGAATGGCTTACTAAAGGAGCTTTTGGTGTACAACGTTATCCTTTACCTTTAGGGAATTTTCAGCCTAATGTAGTAGGAAAATCTGCCATGATTTTACTCTTAACTTTTATTACGGTTTTTACCGTGTGGCAATTATGGCGAAATATCCAAAAAGGCTTAAAAAATAGGCTTGATATTCAAGATAAAAGTTATCAACCTCGCCCACAAATTAGCGTGATTATTTGGGGAATTATTGCTTTTGTACTTTTATTAACAGTTTATCTAACTAGCTTTTTCTCTATTGTTGACTATACCTATAAATCTGGTTTACTGTTATTGATTTTACTGATTTTGGCGATCGCCTATTTTAGTTTAGAAATATTAGTTCATTCACCTTGGGGAAGAATATTAAAAGCGATTCGAGAAGATGAAGAAATCCCGCTGGCTTTAGGTAAAAATGTTTTTTGGTATAAATTGCAATCTTTTATGATAGGGGGGGTAATTGCGGGGATTGCTGGGGCATTATATGCTTGGCAATTAACTTCCATTTATTCTACTAATTTTGAACCATTATTAACTTTTAATGCTTGGATTATAGTAGTTCTAGGAGGCTCAGGGAATAATGCGGGTACTTTATTAGGTGCGATAATTTTTTGGACTTATGATTCTTTAACCAGATTTGCTTTTGCTAAAATAGAATTTATCAACGCTGCTCAATCAGGAGCTTTAAGAGTGATGATTATTGGGTTAATTTTAATTATTTTAATGGTTTGGAGACCTCAAGGTATTTTAGGCAAAAAAGAAGAATTAACCTTGGGAAGATAAAAAAATCTTCTTTGCTTCTTTGCGTCTTTGCGTCTTTGCGAGACAAAATCTAAAAAATTACTCCCAACGTTTTAGAGGCACACAATCAATATCAAATTGATCTAAAGTTCTAGCAATCACAAAATCAACTAAATCATTAATAGTTTTTGGTTGATGATACCAAGCTGGAATAGCTGGAACAATTCTAACCCCAACTTCAGCTAAAGCGGTTAAATTTCTTAAATGAATTAAACTAAAAGGCGTTTCACGAGGTACAATTACTAACTTTCTTCCTTCTTTAATTTGTACATCTGCTGCCCTTTCTAACAAATCTGAACTTAATCCAGCATTAATTTTAGCCACTGTACTCATACTACAAGGAATAATGATCATACCTAAAGTGCGAAACGAACCACTAGCAATACTTGCACCCAAATCAGTAAAACGATGACAAATCAATTTCCCTTTTTCGGGGACATCAATATACGATCGCCAAAATTTTTCCTGTTCAATAGAATCAGGGGGAATACGGACATTATCTTCCTCTTGCCAAACCAAATAACTACCTTTCGATGCCACTAGATCGATAGAATAATCTGCTTCTAACAAAAATTTAAGCATTCTTACTGCATAAATCATCCCTGATGCACCAGAAATGCCTAAAATTAACGATCTTTTCATTATTATTGTCAACGATAATATTTAATTATTAATTTTTTTATTCTCTATTCCTCAACTCCCCAACACCCCATTCCCTATTACCTAGTCCCTATTACCTAAATAATCCCGTCCATTTCTAAATCCTCAATCATTTGTAAGCCTCTAGGATCGCCAACCTTAAGCAGAGAAGCCCTTGCATCCTCCTTTACCCCTAAATCTTCATCTTCTACCAACGCCTCAATTAAAGCATCGATCGCCGTAGCATAAATGACATTTAAAGGTAACTCCCGACACAATTGCCCAATAGTCCAAGCACAATTACTTCTAACGGCTGCTACCGAATCTTGTCTCAAACAACTAATTAAAGCAGGAATTGCCTCAATAATATCTTCATATTGTAATTTAGCTATATTCGCTAAACTACTAGCTGCCCATAATCTGACTGCTGAAATATCCGTTTTTAAAGAATGAAGTAAGGGTTTAAATGCTCGGCGATCGCCACAATTACCTAAAGCCCAAACAACTCCCTTACGAACATAACCATTAAAATCATTTTGTAATCGGTCAATAAGAGGTTCTACTACGGTAAGATCAGTATTTCTACCTAGGGCATAAGCCACACTAACTCGCAATAAAGGGCAAACATCACTTAAAAGATTGAGGAGATAAGGAATAGAGCGACTATCGGTTAACTCGCAAAAAATTCTTGCCCCTTGCATTTTCTCTTGTATATTAAGACTTTCCAGCAATGGTAATACATCATCTACTTTGGGAAAAGGCTTAGTATCTTCTTCAATTAAATCCAATGGACTTAAAGCAGAATCAAAATCAGTTGTTGAGCTAAAAGTTTGATCGTTCATAGTGGGATCAATAATATCATATTTTATTTAGACCATATCTATCTTTAAATTATCTTATAATCTTTAGGCTTTATAATCATAATTCTTCTTTAAAATAACTGATTTTTTTTCATTATTGTTTCTTTTTATTGAAGTTTTGTAAACTATTTATTAAGTAATATTAACAAAAAAAATCCGTATATTTACCATTAAAATAATTCAAAAAAAAGTTTAAATTAATACTTATTAAATCACATTAATGTTTATTTTTAATTATGAAAATTTGTTTTAAATGTAATGGTTCGGGCAAAATTCTGATCAAGCAAGATTCTTTATATACTGGTTCTTTTGACTATTATCCTCATCCTTGTCCTCATTGTGAAAAGGATAATTTTTCTTCCCAAAAATCAAATTTTCAAGAAAAAAAAGATATAACTTTTGATTTTTGATCATCATTATTTTTAATAATTATTTAATTTTTATAAATTTATGTAACAAAAAATTAAGATAATTTTGTTTCTTAAACAAAATGAATTATTATTTAACAATAGATAATAAATATTAATAAGACACTAAATACAAAAGTAAATATAGAAGAATTAAAGGAATAAAAAATTATGAAATTTTGTATAAAATGTAATGGTTCTGGAAAAATTCTAGTAAAAACAAATCTTTCATCTTATCCAGGATCATTTGATTATTATCCTCAAAATTGTTCGTCCTGTTCAGGAAATGGATATATCACTCCAAACACTAAGCAAATAGTAAGCAATAAATAATAAAATCAATAGGAAAATGTAAAACATTAAATGTCAAATCCTTATTTACTCTTTATTTCATCTTTATTCCCTCATTTTTTGGGGGAATTTTATTATTTTTCCGAACTTACGCGAAAAGAGTGGAAACCAGGATTTTAGCGTAGGGGTAATTCATGAATTACCCCTACATTTTGTTCTTTTGCGTAAGTCCTATTTTGTTACTATATAATATTTGTTTGGGTAAAATAATGATTAATCAACAATCACCTCAGTTAATAATTTTTGACGGTCATTCTTTGGCTTTTCGTGCCTATTATGCCTTAGGAAAATCTAAACAAGGTAGTCTTCGCACTTCAACAGGTATTCCTACCAGTATTTGTGTCGGTTTTCTCAATTCTCTTTTACAAATTGTTGACAATTATAAGCCTGATTTTGTGGCGATCGCCTTTGATTTAAAAAAACCAACTTTTAGACATATAGCAGACGAAAATTATAAAGCAAATCGCACGGAAACACCAGCAGAATTTACAGAAGATATAACCAATTTATATAATCTCTTAACCAAATTAAATTTTAAAATTATTACTGCCGAAGGTTTTGAGGCTGATGATGTCATTGCGACTTTAACGAGAAAGGCTACCCATCATAATTATCAAGTAAAAATAGTTAGTGGCGATCGGGATTTATTTCAATTAGTGGACGATCATCATAAAATTAGCATTCTTTATTTAGAGAGAAATTTAGGCAAATATAATGAATTTGATAGCCAAGCGGTGATCGAAAAATTGGGGGTAAAACCGACTCAAATTGTAGATTATAAAGCCTTATGTGGAGATAAGTCTGATAATATACCAGGTATTATAGGAATAGGGGAAAAAACAGCAGTTAAATTATTAGATGAATATGAAAATTTAGAGCAAATTTATAGCAATTTAGAACAGATAAAAGGCACTATTAAAACTAAGTTAAAAAATGGGGAAAAAGATGCTATTCATTCTCAATATTTAGCTAAGTTGATTGATAATATTGAGATAGAGATTGATTTTAATAACTTAAAATTAACGGGATTTGATCAAAAAAATATCATTAATGATTTAGAAAAATTAGAGTTAAAAAGTATTATTAATAAAATCAATCAAATTCAATTAAATTTAGGAGGAAAAATTAAAGAAATTGCTGTTAAAAATGATACCGAAAGTAACATAAAATCAGATCAATTTTCATTATTTAAAGAAGAAAAAAATAAGGAACTTATTACTAAGAAAAATCAATCAATAATTAAACCAACACTTATTAATACCCCTGAACTTTTAACAGAATTAATAACAAATTTAAAAACAAAAATCGACCCTAAAAATCCAGTAGCTTGGGATACAGAAACCACCTCATTAAATCCTAGAGAATGCCAATTAGTTGGGATTGGTTGCTGTTGGGGGGATGACATTACAGATATTGCTTATATTCCTCTTAATCATCAACAAGGGCAACAATTAGAATTTAACTTAGTAATAAATAACTTAAAAATAATTTTAGAAAATGATACTTATCCTAAAGTATTTCAACATACAAAATTTGATCGCCTCGTGTTATTTTATCAAGGAATTAACTTAACAGGAGTTACCTTTGATACCATGTTAGCTAGTTACGTTTTACAGCCAGAAAAAAGCCATAAACTCAGTAGTTTAACTCAAGAATATTTAACAGATAT
>CAZWLZ010000246.1:0-5618 GCA_964634505.1 uncultured bacterium
TTTTCCTAATGTCGAAAAAAAACTAAAGTTGTTGATTTTTTCCTCTATTACTTCTTTTTTCCCCCTAATTCCCCATTTCCCTCTCTCCCCATTTGTCTTACTTGAGAATGAAACAGCCCTACCCTTCTTAAGGGGGTTAGGGGGTTCAAAAGACAAACAATTTATGATAGAAATTTGGCGATCGCCAAAGCTACTCCTTCATTTTCCACCGTATCAGTTACCCAATCAGCCTCATTTTTAACTTCTTGAGGTGCATCCCCCATAGCCACACTCAAACCAGCATATTGCAACATAGCTAAATCATTAAAATTATCGCCGATAGTCATCACGTTTTCAGGTTTAAGATTTAAAATTTTTTCTGCTAAATATTTCACCCCAAAACCTTTATTAACTATAGGATGAGTAGCTTCTAAATATACTGGACTTGATTGAGTTAAAAACACTTCTTCTGGAGTAAATGTTTCTCGTAAATTTTGCCTTATTTTTGCACTTAATTCTAAGTTGTAACATACCCCTAATACTTTCGTAGGATCATTTTCTAATAAATAATGTAAATTATCAACTAAAGTAGGTTGAATGATGGAACGTAGAAAATAAGATTTAGTATGATCGGTAATACCTTGAACATATAATTGATCATTAAAATAAAAATGAATTTCTATTTCATTTCCCCATTGGGGTTGTTGATAATAATCAAGTAATCTAGCCGCTATATTTTTAGGTAAAGGAATATGAGAAATAATTTTGTCATCTAACGGGTTTTGAATCCAAGCACCATTATAAGCAATAATAGGTAAAGTGCTATTGATAGCTTGATGAAAACGTTTTGCTGAACAATACATTCTACCAGTAGCTAAGGCGACATTAATATCTTTTTTTTGAATATCGATTATAGCTTGTCTGACGGTATCAGAAATTTGATTAGATTGCCCAGCAATTGTACCATCAATATCTAAGACTAATAATTTAATGTCTGTCATTTTCCCCATTAGTGAGTATTTTATTTTTTAGATATGTTTTCAATCAAAATGATTTTTAATTTAGTATAGTGTGAAAGTTTAGACAATTCTTTTTTTTATTTCTGCCCTTATAAATTTTAAGAGTTTTTCCTTTGATTATATAGTTTAATCAATTTTATTTATCTCCTTAATTTTTCTCACCATGACACAACTTTATAATACTTTTACTTTATTTCTAAGTTTATTAGTCGAAGCAATGCCTTTTTTATTATTAGGTGTGTTGCTTTCTAGTAGTTTAATTTTATTTTTAGATGAAAGTAAATTTATCAGTAAATTACCTCGTAATCCTCTTTTAGGGGCGATCGTAGGTAGTTTTATCGGTTTTTTCTTTCCCGTGTGTGAATGTGGTAATATTCCCGTAGCAAGACGATTTTTTTTAGAAGGTTTACCTAATTCAGTGGCGATCGCCTTTCTCTTAGCAGCCCCAACCGTAAACCCAGTAGTAATTTGGTCAACTTATATCGCCTTTAGAGGGCAAATAGAAATAGTTATTTTCAGAGTACTTTTTTCTTTGATTATCGCCATTACAATTGCTTGTATTTTCAGTTGGCAAAAAGATGCTAGGCCTTTACTCAAGCCAATTTTAGCCAAACGTCTAACCAGCTTAATGAGAGAAAATGATCTAAAAAAGAAAAACGAAGACGATTTAATTAATAATAATTATTCTTTATTAAAGTCTGGAACTTTTTTGTTATCAGAATCAGGGAAAACATTAAAAATGGATAATAATTTATTAAAAAATAAAGAAAATAATCAACAACAGAAAACAGGAAAAGAAAAATTTAAACTATTTTTTGACAATGTAATTTATGAATTTAGAGAGTTAGGAGGAGTTTTAATTATTGGTAGTGCGATCGCCGCCATAATTCAAGTATTTATACCACGAGAAATTATCTTAAATATTGGACAAGATGCCATAACATCGATCATTGCCATGATGATTTTAGCAGCAGTAGTTTCTATTTGTTCAACAGTAGATTCATTTTTTGTACTATCATTTGCCTCAAGTTTTACTACTAGTTCATTAATTGCTTTTTTAGTATTTGGTCCTATGATTGATATAAAAGGTATTGGTTTAATGTTATCAATATTTAAACCAAAAACTATCCTTTATTTATTCATATTAGCAGCCCAACTAACCTTTATTTTTAGCGTATCTTACGGGTATTTTAACTAATCTTTAATCATCAAATTTAATGCAACAAAAACAAAATAAACTATCTCTAACTAATCTTTTTTCAATAATAGATATTCTTGTTTTTTTATTATGGAGTATCTTATTTTTTAACTATTGGTTTACTGGACAATTAGCATTATTAATTCATCCAAATTATTTTATTCTAGTATTTATTTCTGCCTTTATTTTTTTAATGATTGCTATTATTAAAATCTGGTATTTCTGTCAATCATTCAATCAATTTAAAATTAATAAGAAACAAGATAACTTAAGCATTTTGCCAAAAAATTGGAGTATTTTTTTATTACTAATAACTGCAATTTTAGGATTATTAATTAAACCGAATATTTTAGCATCTCAAGCCGCTTTGCAAAGAGGAATAGGAGAAGTTTTACCACCAACTAAACAAGAAACTCAAGCCTTTCGCACCAATATTAAACCAAAAGACAGAAATTTAATTGATTGGGTAAGAACTTTTAATGCCTATCCCGAACCAGACGCTTATAATGGACAAGAAGCTAAAATTAGTGGTTTTGTAGTACACATTTCTCAATTACCTGAAAATTACCTT
Organism: uncultured bacterium; assembly: GCA_964634505.1. Taxonomy (GTDB): domain Bacteria; phylum Cyanobacteriota; class Cyanobacteriia; order Cyanobacteriales; family Cyanobacteriaceae; genus CAZWLZ01. Next base: position 2,768 of record CAZWLZ010000246.1, read on the forward strand.
TATTTATCTCGTTTTATTCTGACTTGTTGTGCTGTCGATGCCTATCCTGTCGGTATTATTGTTAAACTACCTCAATCTCGAAATAATTATCCTCGTGATAGTTGGCTAGAAGTTGAAGGTAGTATGATTACAGAAAACTTACCAAATTTTGTTTCTAATGATAATTCTAATGATCAAAATAAACGTCAATTAGTGTTAAATCCTATTTCTGTAAAACCTATTGACACCCCTAAAAATCCTTATGGCTATTAAAAGTAGGCAATTAAGAATAGGTAATTAACTCAAGTTGCTACCTAATCTTAAAATTATTATGAACGTAACCTTGAACTAAAGTTCAAGGCTAAAAGCTAAAGTAAGCTAAAGCTGACTAAAACTAATATTTTAGGGTTTTTAGTGATATTTTAACCCGTTGAAACGGGTTTTAGTTCTTAGCTCGAACTTTAATTCAGAGCGATCGCCATAAAATTAATTAATGTCAGTTCATAACTTCTTTATAAGCGTCTAAGGTTTTTTGTTTTATGTCTTCTTTAACTATGGGAAAAGTGCTTAAAATATGTTTAAATTCTTGTTCATTTAAACCGTATAAATGGGCTACCATTGCGTCAATTTCTGCCCTTAATTTGATCCTTTCTGAAGCCCCTAAATCCCCCTTAATAAGGGGGACTTCAACATCTAAATCGTCCTTAGAAATGGGGGCTTCCAAATCTTCTCCCCCCTTTTTCAAGGGGGGTTGGGGGGGATTATCTTTTTTACCCTCTTCCCTTGTTAAGGGTAACTGGTGGCGATCGCCTAAACCAATTTCTTTGGCTAATTCGTCATATTCTGGTGTTGTACAAATTAATTTACCCGCCCTTTCCACTATGTATTGAAAATATAAATCTCCTTCTGTTAATCTTGGTACTGGTAATTGATAAATATAAAACATATTAATATTAGTCGTGACCATTTGTCTAAGCAACCAATCAACAATAAAAGAATTAAGTAACGAACTACAAAATAATTGATTTTTATTATTTAAACTTTCACACATATTTAAAGAATTGCCTGTAAAACAAGGCGGAAGAATTGTTGAAATTAGTGTTCTTTCATTTGTGTTAGAGGCGATCGAGCGATAAGCTAATCTATAATTTTGATAACCTAATTTTTGACTTTTGTCTAAAGTTTTTCCTAATATAGCTTTTCTCGCGTCTTTTTCATCAACCCAATAACGAGGTTGAGATAGTAAATGAGAAAAATGCCACATCATCTTACCTTCATAAAGAGGTAATCTACCTTTTCCAGCTTCCGTTTTAAACAAATGACTATCATTTGTCATGTGAAATTCATTAGTTAATTTTAAATTCCATTTATCCTTAATTTCTTCTCCTAATAAGGGAAAACGACTCATTTTTTTAGCGATAATAATATCTAAATCAGACTTAAACTCCATAATAGAAAGAGAATCAGGAGACAATTTTTTCACTAAATCCACATCAATCATAATGGCACTTTCATCAGGAAAACTGCTTAACTCAGCCACATCATGACGCATAAATTTAGCAGGAAAACACTGATTTGATCCCCCCCAACCCCCCTTAAAAAGGGGGGCTTTTTGTGTTTGTGAATCCTCGTTAGAAAGGGAGACTTTTTGTGTTCGTGAATCCTCGTTAGAAAGGGGGGCTTTTTGTGTTCGTGAATCCTCATTAGAAAGGGAGACTTTTTGTGTTCCTAAATGCTCATTAGAAAGGGTGGCTTCTAATTCTCTTGTCCCCCCCTTAGCAAGGGGGGTTAGGGGGGATCGATCAAGCGGTGAGAGATCATTCGTTGTATTATTTTCGCCTAAATCTACCTTAGCAAGGGGGGTTAGTGGTGATCGATCAGGGGGATTATTCTCAAAAGTTAAAATAACAAACTTAAAACTTTTATGGACTCCTTCAAAAATAGCTTTTTTATTCTCAAAGCAAAATAAACCCGTAATAGTAGTTTGAGAAAATAACATTTCTCGCAGTTGTTTAGTGCCTAAATCCGTATAAATACCACTAGGAATAACGATGCCACATTCTCCATTTTTCGATAATAAATTAACACATTGTTCTAAAAATAACTTATATAAATTAATATCTGTGCCTTGTTTTTTACCATTAACAACAGAAATTTGATTTTTATATTGTTCAGCACTTCGATAATATAAACTAACATGAGGATATTGACTTTGATAAGCTAACCAAGCCTCCGCAATTTCAGCATTTTCTAATAACTTTTTCTGTTGTTTTTCAAAAGTTTTAATATCCATTTTATTTTTAGTCACCAAGTCGCTATATTCAGCAAAAAATTCCTTAGCTTGAGGTTTAAAAATCTCCCAAGGCGGATTACCTAAAATAATATCAAAACCACCCTTAGAAATAATTTGATCAAAATGATAACCCCAATGAAAAGGCTTTAAATTTTCTATATCAGTTAAAGTTAAAAATCGTTTTTGAGGTTTCCCTTTTAACTGTACTTCTTCATATTTTATGCCTAACTTTTGGCTAACTTCATCTAACAATAATTGATTAAGTTTAGAGATAGATTCTGTGTTCACTTTTTGGATATGATCTCTTAACATTTGTAAACGAGAATTTTGATCTGTTCCTTCAATTTCTTGCACCTTAAAAGCATGTTCTTTATACTTTTTAATACTCTGATTTTTTTCTGCTAAAATCTGTTGATATTCCGAAGCTGCTAACTGATTTAAAAAGTTTCCTTGAATAACCGGCGATGCTTCAACCCCCCAACCCCCCTTGGGAAGGGGGGCTTTTTGTGTTCGTGAATCCTCGTTAGAAAGTGATACTTCTAATTTTCTTGTTCCCCCCTTATTAAGGGGGGTTAGGGG
>CAZWLZ010000247.1:0-5611 GCA_964634505.1 uncultured bacterium
ATTCGATCCCCCCTAACCCCCCTTAAAAAGGGGAGAATTGAGTTATGACTGGTATTTTATTTTTACCCATATTCCTGATTAGTAATTTCTTGACAAATTTGATCCCAGGCTTGTTGAGGATTTTCTGCTTCAGTAATAGGGCGACCTATTACTAAGAAATCAGCCCCTTTTTCTAAAGCTAATTTAGGAGTCATTATCCTTTTTTGATCGCCTACATTTGACCAACTTGGACGAATACCAGGGCAAACTAAAAGAAAATTTTGACCACAAATTTCCCTTAATTTACTAACTTCATTAGGGGAACAAACTGCCCCATCTAAGCCACTTTCTTGAGCTAACATTGCCATTTTTAAAGTATATTCTTCTAACTCTAAAGGTATGTTTAAATCTAGGGCTAATTCTTGAGAATTAATACTTGTTAATAAGGTAATTGCAATTAATTTTGGTTTATTTTTATTTTGATTTTTTAATATTTCTTTTGCCGATTTTAGGGCATTTTTTCCTGCTGCTGCATGAATAGTTAATAAGTCAACATCATATTTTAAAGCTGAATTAACTGCACCTTTAATGGTGTTAGGAATATCGTGGAATTTTAAGTCTAAAAAAATTTTTTTACCTTGATCTTTTAATATTTGTAAAATATCTGAGCCTGTTGCTACAAATAATTCTAATCCTACTTTCCAAAAAGTAACTTCTGGTAATTTTTTGATCATGGCGATCGCCAAATCTAAATCTGAGACATCAAGAGGTACAATTATTTTTTCTTCAGCTTTAAGCATATTTTCTTACTAATTGAAAGACAAAATTTTGACAATAAATAAAATGAATAAAAATCTTTGTGATACTAATAAATAAGTAAAGAAACTTGATCTAAAATAGGTGCTGGAGAAGCTAAATCACTAGGAAGAAAAATTCTTGCACTAACCGCAACTAAAGCTACCAAAAAAATTAAAATAGTGAGAAAAGGTAAAATATATTGACGGAAAAAAGTCATAGTTTTTGTTCATAAAATTAAATTAAGACTTCTAATTATAACAGTTAGAAGAATGTAGATTATAACAGAAAAAATTAAGCTGTTTCGTCCTAATTAGCGTTAATATTGTCAGTAATTAAAAAGAAAATCTTTTTACCATAAACTTTTTTAAAAATCTTTCAAATTACTCAAAATTCAAACTAATGAAATTATTTCGCAAATTTAAAAACTCTGGTCTTTTTATAGCCACAACCCTTTTATTGTCTCCCTTAGCTATTAATTATTCTCTCTCGAATAATAATCAGGTATTAGCCCAAAATAATCAACTTAATTTAATTGCCCAAGGAAACGGCACATTATCGATAACAGGCAGACAAAACCGTAAAATTAATTCTGCTTCCGTTATCATCAAGAATAATCAAGCTGATATTACTTTAGTTTTTGGGAATAATCAAACGATGCGTTTTGGCGGAAGATTCGTCAGACAAACGCCCCAACAAGGAAGAATCAATTTAACCAATTCTGGACAAGCAGATGCCAGTGGCAGTCTTTTATTGGAATATCGCAATAATAGAATTGTGTTATTAAATGGGGAAGGAATGCTTGATGGTCAAAGATTTTCTCTTATTTTTAGAGCAGATCAAGGTAATAATTCACAACCCGATAATAATACTTTAAATATTCAGCAACAAGGAGAAGGACTCTATGATTTACAATCAAGAAAAACACAAAATGTAACTTTTGTCAATTTTTCTGTTGATGGCCGAGGTAAAGCCAGAATTTCTATCGGTTTAAAAAATGGGAATGTGATCAATTTTGAAGGAAAACAAACTCAAAGAGATGCTTATAGTATTAGAATAAAACTTTCTAATTCAGGTATGGCAACAGCTACAGGCTTTTTTACCATTGATTTAGGTTCAAATAATTCTATTAATAATTTAATTGGACAAGGTACTATTGACGGACAAACTTTTTTAGTTAATTTTCGCTAATTATTAGTCAATTAATTTTAGCTCAAGTTGTGGCACAGGCATCCTGCCTGTGAAAATTATTATAGCCATCTTATAGCAGTACCAAGTTATATTAGGACATTTTCGATCCCCCTAACCCCCTTAAAAAGGGGGAAATAAACTTTAAGCTAGTGTCCTAACCTGAAAACGTAGTGCTATATTATCTGGGGATTGCAGGAAGGCTATAACATTATACTTAGTCAAGCTCCTATAAATGATCCAGAAGCAGATTTTCGTAAATTAGTGGAGGGGTTGGTCGAAAATGGTGAGCTAGATTTTATTGCTAGGGAGAGATTAAACATTAAACAAATAAATTTGGGAATATCAGAGGAAAAGGCTGAGCAAATTATTGATGAAGTACTTGCACCCCATCGCCAATATCTTGAAAACAGAAAACATTATCAACAAATTTATCAAAAAATAGTTGAGTCTGAATATCCGTTGTCCCAAAGATTGCGAGATAAGCTCAAAGGTTTACAAGATGATTTGGGCTTAAAAGATGAAGATATAACTCAAATCCACGGAGAAATAGTGCCACAGGATTCTACTACCCCGTCACCTCAGTCAACACAACTAAAGCAAACTACAGGCAGAATGCCTGTTCCACAAATTCAATTAAAACTGCTATAGCTGATTTTACTCAATTAGATCAATATTTAAAAAATGGACAATGGAAAAAAGCAGATGAAGAAACCACTAAATTAATGCTTCAGTTAGGAGATAAAAATGATAAAGGCTATTTAGATTTCGATGATTGTAAAAATTTTCCTAGAGAAGAATTACAGATTATTGATCAACTTTGGTTAAAATATAGTGACAATAAGTTTGGCTTTTCTGTACAGAAACAAATTTATTTAGAACTAGGGGGTAAATTAGATAATTATGACTACGAGAGTTATATAAAAATAGGCGATCGCCTCGGCTGGAGAAATAAGATACTATTGTCACACTCACCATTTGAATTTGACAACCAAACTGCACCACCAGAAGGACACTTACCGAGTTTTTTTGGAGCATGGACAACATTTATAGTGATCGGTTTGAATGATGGCATTGGTGTTAAATGGCGGTTGGGCGGAGAATGCGGGGAGACAACCAAAGTCAGAATTAATTGTATCTCTTTTCTCTTCTCTAAACTATAGTAAGTAAAGGGATCACACGCTCAAAAAATATTTAGAAAAAATAGGTTGGTAGGGTTTTATTAGGGTTAGGAGATTTCATTACCTGTTAGGATAATTCATGAATTACCCCTACTGGTGAGACAGGCTAGAAGCCCCTCTTCTCTTTATTGATCACAGGCAGGATGCCTGTTCTACAGTTTTATTGATGGCGATCTCAATTGGCGATCTCAATTAGCGATCGCCATTTATTATTTAACTTTTTACCAAATCTCAGTTAAATCTAAACTAAATTCGGGTAAAATTTCCTTTCCAGATATAATTTTTGAATTATTTAAAACTTCTTTTTCTTTACCTTTATAATAATTTCTCCTTTGTGATTAGGCTCTAAATTTAACTCTGGATTCTGCCGACAAAGTTGATAAAAATTTTCATCATTTATTTTAAATCACATCTAAATTTAGAGTATAAGCATTCTTTTTTTTCCTATCACTATGATAAGTTGCTTTGATTTATGGGATTCTGATTTTTTAGGTTGTATCTTCCTTTACCTAATCTACCATACTACGATGAGATCGCCCTTATTAACGAAGGGAAAAGGCGATCGCCCTAATCTTTTTTAGTAACACGATCAAGAATTTCTAACATCTTTGCCTGTCTATCTTCTACATCTTCTAAACGACGATAATAATCTGCTTGCATTTCCCAAAAATTAGCCTGAGAAGCTGACAATCTTGACATCCATTCATACATCTGTTTACGATCTTTTTTCCACTCATCTTTTAAATCAGTTAAACTATCACTTAAAGCTTGAATGGCTTTAGCATTAGAAGCTATTAGTTGTTTAAGTTCTTCATCACTCATAATTTTAAAAACTCATTTTTTTGTTTCAATAATATCCTAATTTTAGCACAAACAACAAAAAACACCCTCTAAAATTAAGAGAAAGTCTATAACAATCTTTCAAAATTATAATAAATATTAGCTACAGTTTCGGTGCGAATACCTTGTAATTTATCTAACTTTTTATCTAAAAATTCTTCCGCTTCGGCTTTAGACAAGTTGGTAGCTTGTATAAAAGATAGAAGACTTACTATATTTTGATTTTCTTTTAATAATTTTTCAAAAATACGATCGACTTCTTTCTTTTGATTTTTTAAATAAATATACATAGAAAGAGGATATAAAAAAGAAACAACCAAACCGATTAAATGAAAAGTAAAATTACTTAAAATAGACTCAATAAAAAACCATTCAAAAATAGCAAAAAATATTAATCCTCGTATAAATAAAGGGGTAGTACGGATATAATCTTTTTCGATATTAGTTTTTAATTTTGCTAAAGATAAAACATAAAAAATCGCTGTTAATAATAAGTATATAATCCAATTCATTTTTGATTAAAAATAAAATTTATCAAGTTGTTTAATTATAAATTACTTGATTAAATTTAGGTAAAATCACAGTAAAAGTACTTCCTTCATTGATAATACTTTTTACATTTATTTCTCCTTGATGATTGGCAATAATTGCTTGAGAAATAGCCAATCCTAAACCCGTTCCAACTGGTAAGATTTGATCTTGTTTACTGCGAGAATTATCTATGCGATAAAAACGGTTAAAAATATGGGATAAATCTTCTTTTCTTATACCAATACCATTATCTTTTATGTCTATTTGTAAATAATGTTTATGATATTTTTTAATTAAATTCAAATTAATATTAACTTGAGATTTTTGATTATTAGCTTTTGTATAGTTTAAAGCATTACTAATTAAGTTTGTAAATACTCTTGCTAATTGATTCCAATCCCCATTAACTACAAAAGTATTATCCTCTTGATGGGTTATTTCTTGAGATAAATTAAAAGATTTTGGTGTTTCTATATTAATAGATAAATCTATTTTTTTTTGTTGTGCAATTATACGTTGTTCTTCTATTACTTCTATTAATAAAGCATCTAAAGGCACAATTTGAAAATTAGATTTTATGATACCACTATCAGCCCTAGCTAAAAATAATAAATCATTGACTAAATTACCTAATCTTTGAGTTAGTCTTTCTAAAATTAATAACTGTTTTTTTTGCACTTCCCAATTATATTCAGGATAAGATAATAACATAGAGATATTTAGCCCTATAGTGGCGATCGGGTTTCTTAATTCGTGAGAAGCATCTGCTGTAAATTGTTTTAAACTTTGATAAGAATCTCGCACTGGTTTAATGGCAATACCAGACAAAAACCAACCGATGGCTGCTGCTGAAATAATCATTAAACTAATGCCTAAAATTAAATCAAAAATTAATTGACGAATGGGTTTAGTAACTTCAAACCAAGGATGACTTACTCTTAAATAACCTAAAACATAACGCCCAATTTCAATTCTAGTAGTTACTTGTCTTAATAAAAAATCAGGAGAAATAGACACTGTTTCGCCAAGATAATTAAAGTGTAGAGGAATAGGTAACTGTTCTGTTAAATTTGACCATAATAATTGACCATTAGGAC
>CAZWLZ010000248.1:0-5584 GCA_964634505.1 uncultured bacterium
GGGAAACTATGACTATTTTTAATCAAGAGCAATTTCAGCCTAAAACTTGGTAATTGTTATACTGATGTTTACTTATATTCTAATTTTGGCGACTTTGCTATATAGTGCTATCAACTAACGTTAAAAAATTTATAAAGATGAGAATCCAGTCTTAATTTATCTAAAGTTAAAGTCTTTGCTTCCATTTCAGTTAATATTACAAAAGGAAAGAACAGAAAATTTAGTAATCAGAAGTCATTAACTTTTAACTCATTCTCTATTACCTATTCCCCATTACCTATAATTAATAATTGATAAAATAAATTTTGATTGAAAATTACTCTTTTCCCTTAATTGCAATTTTTTTAGGAATTTTAGTCATCATAGCTGAAACCCTTAATCGTTGGGGCAAAATAGATGCTGAATTAGCTCGTAAAATTGTTCATATTGGTTCGGGAAATGTTATCTTAATCGCTTGGTGGCTAGATATTCCAACTACTTTAATTATTCAGGCTTCCTTAGTGGCTAGTTTAGTGGCGATCGCCTCTTATTTTTTCCCAATTTTACCGAGTATAAATGGCGTTGGCCGTAAAAGTTTTGGTACTTTATTTTATGCCATGAGTATCGGTATTTTAACCGCTTGGTTTTGGGCCTATTTAAAACAACCAGAATATACCGTCCTTGGTATTTTAATCATGACATGGGGGGATGGTATGGCAGGAATTATAGGAAAAAGGTTTGGCAAACATCCCTATCAAATTTTTGGCGATCAAAAAAGTTGGGAAGGTTCCTTAACAATGTTGTTAGTGAGTTTGATCGTAATTAGTTTAATATTAGGTTTTAACAGTGAAAATCTAACACAAAATCTGATAACTTCAGTCATAGTGGCGATCGCCGCCACCCTATTAGAGAGTTTTTCTAAATTAGGTATTGACAATTTAACAGTACCATTAGGAAGTGCTAGTTTATGTTTTTATTTACAGCAAAATTTATTTTAATTATTGAGACCAAAAATGTTTAATATTTCCCTAAAACAAGAACCTTATTTAACCTATATTTTAACGGATGAAACCACTAATTCTCGTGTAGAAATTGTACCAGAAAGAGGCGGAATAATTACCAGTTGGAATATTCAAGGACAAGAAATATTCTACCTAGATAAAGAGCGTTTTTTATCCCCAGATTTAAGCGTGAGAGGGGGAAATCCCGTATTATTTCCCATTTGTGGCAACCTAATTGACGATACTTTCATTTATGAAGATAAATCCTATCAATTAAAACAACACGGATTCGCTAGAGACTCCGCTTGGCAAGTAGTTGATCAATCCGTTGATGATTGTGCAACTTTAACCGTAAAATTAACCAGTAATGACCAAACAAAATTAGTTTATCCTTTCGATTTTGAATTATTTTTTACTTATAAATTTGAAGGGAATAAACTGACAATTTTAATCTCTTGTCATAATAATTCTGATAAAATAATGCCATTTTCTTTGGGATTTCATCCTTATTTTTGGTGCGCAAACAAAAAAGAATTACAAATAAATATTCCCAGTAATCAATATGAAGAAAAAGCAACCAATAAAGTAATCAATTTTGATGGTAAACTTGACTTTAATCAAGAAGAAATTGATATAGTTTTTAAATCCTTAAAGAGTAATAATACAGGCTTTATTGATTCTACTCGTAATTTAAAATTGAATATCAATTACTCTGATTTTTTCTCTAGTTTAGTTTTTTGGACAGTCAAAGGTAAAGATTTTATTTGTCTCGAACCTTGGAGTGCACCTCGTAACGCTATCAATACAGGCGAACAATTAGATTATATTAAACCAAATGAAACCAAAGAAGCCTTTTTAGAAATGACTATTAGTAATGGGTAATAGGTAATGGGTAATGGGTAATAAGTAATAGCAACTCCCTAATACCCTAACTCCCTAAAACTTTCTTTATATTTATATATAAACTAATTGTGCAAATAGATATAGTAACTTTGTTTCCAGAATTTTTTGATTCCCCCTTAAAATCAGGCTTATTAGCAAGGGCATTAAAAAATAATATTGCTACAGTCAACTTAGTAAATCCTCGAGATTTCACTACCGATAAACACCATCGAGTTGATGATGTGCCTTATGGGGGGGGAGTTGGGATGGTTTTAAAACCCGAACCTATTTTTGCGGCAGTCGAATCTTTAGCAATTTTACCCCAGAGAGAAATAATTTTATTAACTCCCCAAGGTGAAACTTTAAATCAATCATTACTCAAAAAATTTGCCACCGAATATGATCAATTAGTGATGATTTGCGGACATTATGAAGGAGTGGATGAAAGAGTAACTAATTTAATTACTAGAGAAATTTCGATCGGTGATTTTGTGTTAACTTGTGGCGAAATTCCAGCTTTATTATTGATTAATGGTGTGATAAGATTGCTACCCGGTACGGTAGCCAAACAAGAATCTTTAGAGTTAGAAAGTTTTGAAGATGGTTTACTAGATTATCCTCAATATACTCGTCCATCAGTCTTTAGACAGTGGGAAGTACCAGAAGTTTTACGCTCAGGAAATCATCAAGAAATTGCAAAGTGGCGTAAAGAAAAACAGATCGAAAAAACGAAAAAATATCGTTCAGATTTATGGTTAAATTATGTTGATAATTCAAAGAAAAATTAATATTTACTTGACAAGTAAAATCAAGTCGTTATAATTGAATTTGGAAATTTGAACTACTCAATACAATTTTTGTATTAACTGTTTATTAATAAATTAAGGTTATTTTTTAAACATATTTATTTAAAAAAAAATTTAATATTTTTTGATAACTATGAAACACTAAAAAATTAAACTTAATTACAAATAACACAATATTTTTAATTATTTATCACAAACAGGAAAAATTATGGCTGTATTTATTGGTGGAGAGAGTAGAGACTTTTATATTAATTCCAATGCAGAAACCCAGACTGATGTTATTGATACCAATGGCGGAGATGATTTGATTTTTACGGGCTTAAAAATTAATTTTTATGATCCTAATGATAGACTTGATCGAAGTCTTGATTTTATTAATGGAGGAGCTGGAGTTGATACTCTCAATTATAATAACATTTTCGGTCCTAGTTTTTATGATGTAAATTATCCTATTCGTGCTTTATTTGACAATACGGGTAAATTATTTGGTGTTACTAAAGGTAGCGATCGCCTTAAGGTGGGGTTTGGTGCAGATTTTGTTAGTAATATTGAAAATATAGTGGCCCCTTTTCCTACTAAAGTTGATTCCTCTACCTATAATTTCAGAAATTTAATTGATATTAGTGATATTTCTAATTCAGCTTCTACTCCGGTCATTAACTTGAATTTAGAATTAGATTTAGCTTTAAATTTGGCGATCGATGCTAACCAAATTAGTGAAGGAGTTGCAGTAGGAATTGGGCTTGAGTTTAATACTTTAATTGATATAAATAGCCCTGAAAATAATCCTAATGTAAATTGGAATCTTAATTTCAATATGAAAACAGGGGCTTTTAGTCTTAATGGCAATCAATATAATTTACAAAATTTTCAAGACGTTATTACAGGGGCGGGGAATGACACAATTAAGGGTAATGATTTTGATAATTTAATTGTTACAGAGGAAGGAAATGATCGAGTTTTTGGTCATAACGGTGATGACGTGATTAGAGGCGGTATCGGTAACGATATTTTGAATGGAGGAAATGCGGGTTTAAATGGAGACAACTTAGACGGCGGTTTTGGTGATGATATTTTAGTTGGTGGTGGCACAGGCAGAAAATTTATGCTAGGTGGTACAGGTAAAGATATATTTACCATTGGACAAAATCAAGGATTTGCAGTTATTCAAGATTTTGCCGTAGGGGAAGATCATATTGGTTTATCAGGCTTAAATTTTGGTTCAATTACTCAAACCTCTACTTTTGTAGGTTTATTTATTTCTCAAGGTGCATTAGCGCCTGATTTTTCTAATGTAATTGCTCAAGTAGCTAATCAAGTAGCACCCTTAAATTCTAGTAATTTTATCAATAATTACATTCCTCCAGTAATTTAAAATTTTTTCAGACGAAATTAAATTAAAATACTTGTATTTAATTTAACCAATCGATATACTTTAGTAGAAATTTGATAACTATTTATGTGCAGTTTTTCAAACTTCTGCTAATATCTTAATTAAGATTATGGAATTATTAAACCTATGAAACAAATAAAAAATCAAAAAAATTTAAATACGTTGGGTTTAAAACAGTCAATACCTTTAGGTTTAATGGCTTTGAGTGGATTATTACTATTTCCTAATAGTAGTGAGGCTCAAAATTATCAATTAAAACAAACTTTGTCCAGTTCTCAATTAGCATCATTATTCGGCTTTGCCGTTGCTATCAATGAACAAGGACAATTTGTAATTAGTGAACCTAGTAATAGTGTATTTAATAGTCCTCCCAATATCAGTTCTTCGGTTAATACCTATGGTGCTGATGGACAGTTGGATGCAGTTTTAAACGATCCTACCAGTTCACAGTTTTTCAATAATAGATATGGTTATGCAGTAGCCACCAGTGGACAAAATATCCTAGTGGGTGCTCCTGGTAATAATAGTATCAATGATACTGGTGGTAGAGGCTATCTTTATCAAAATGGTAGTACTACTATTTCTCAAACTTATGTTAGTCCTAATTCACAAGCCCAAGGCGAGTTTGCTTTTGCGGTAGATGTTTCTGGTAATAACGTTATTTTGGGAGCACCAGGGGAAAATAATGGTGCAGGGAATGCTTATATCGGTACTATCAGTAATACTAATATTCAAGCCTTAAATATTCCGGGAGGCAATGCTGGCCAGTTTGGTTTTTCTGTAGCAGCTAACAATAATAATTTTATTGTAGGAGCTCCTAGTTTCCAAGGTACTGGTGCGGCTTTTCAGTTTCAAGGAACTAATTTTATTAGAAGTTTTCTGGGAACTGAAGTAGGTAGTTTATTTGGTTTTGATGTGGACATTAATGATACCACGATCGCCATTAGTGCGCCTAATTTAACAAGTACTTCTAATGCTTTAAGAAATGGTGGTGTTTTCCTTTATGATGTCAATAACGGGAATCCAATAGGCAACCCTATCAGAAATCCAGAAACTACCACCAGTAATGGTTTATTTGGTGCGTCTATTGCTTTTACGGGTAATGGTAATGATATTATTATCGGTGCGCCGGGTAATACAAGTTCTGTAGGGGCTGTTTATAGATATAAAGTTAGTGATCAGCAATGGTTTATCATTCATTGTGTTCGCGTTGTTAACTGTTTTTTTCTTGAGGATAGCTTCCCTATCTTTCCCCACCATCTTCATGATTTCTTCATCAACGACGTCACTCTTGTAACCCTTTTCAACCAGTCTATCCTTAATAATCTTAGCTTGTTCCAAAAAATCTTCAATGTTACTACAATTCCTTCTTATCCGAGCTAGCTGGCTCCTCGGTATAGACCGCAGCCATGGTGGATAATGGCAACTATCGGAAGGTACATAACCATTCCTGTCCGTTGGTTTAAAGCATGTATTTTAGCATAGTATGTTTAGAGGGTTTTATTATGCTTAAATATTTTACA
>CAZWLZ010000249.1:0-5570 GCA_964634505.1 uncultured bacterium
CTTTATAACCATGCCCCAGAGAACGTAAAACTATTCCTAAGGCGGCGGTGGTTTTTCCTTTACCATTACCCGTATTAACTATTATTAAGCCTTTCTCTGTGGTCATTTGAGCTAAACGTGCATCTTGTACTTCTTTGCGGCGTTTCATTTTAGCTTGATGTTTATCTTGATTTTCTATTTTATTATTCATTTTTCTATCAATTTTGATTTATCTTTACCATACCTTACTTTTATTCTTTTCTCAATATTTATTGGCGATCGCCAAAGTCAAAAAAATTTATAACAATTGAAAAATCTTAATTAATAGTTTCTAATTTTTGTAATTGATACAAACTAGCATATAAACCTTTTTCTGCTAATAGTTGTTCATGGTTTCCTGATTCGATCAATTCTCCTTGTTTTAAGACGAAAATTCGATCAACATTTCGCACTGTCGATAGTCGATGAGCGATAATAATAGCAGTTTTATTGATTAATAATTCATCCAAAGCTAATTGGGTATAGGCTTCTGTCACCACATCTAAACTTGATGTAGCTTCATCTAAAACTAAAATATTTGGGTTACGAATGGCTACTCTAGCAAAGGCTAATAATTGTTTTTGCCCTCCCGATAGATTTGATCCTCTTTCTCGTAATTCGGTATAATAACCTTGAGGTAAATTTTCAATAAAACTGTCTATATTAGTTAATTTGGCCGCTTTTTCTACTTCGTCCATGGGATAATCTTCCCCTAAAGTAATATTGCGTTTTACATCTCCTGCAAAAATAAAACTTTCTTGTAAAATCACGCCAATATGATGGCGTAAATCGTTCTGGGTAATATCTTTAATGTCTATACCATCGATCAAAATTCTACCTTGATTAGGATCATATAAACGACATAATAATCTAATAATAGAGCTTTTACCTGCACCAGTAGGCCCTACCAAGGCTATTTTTTCGCCCGGTTTAATCGTAAAACTAAGATTTTTTAAAACATATTCATCCGATTTATAACCAAACCAAACATTTTCAAACCGAATTTCTCCTGTTCGTTCTTTTTCTGATATACTACAAGCGAAATCTATTTTATCTTCAGAGTCTTTGATTTCAATAGGTTCATTCATTAATTCAGTAATACGTTCGATGGCCGTAAAACCAGACTGAAATAAGGTAAATTTATCGGCAAATTGTCTTAAAGGATCAAATAATCTTTGGGAATATAGTACAAAGGCGGATAATACTCCAAAACTTAAATTACCTTTCAAAATAAAAAAACCACCGAATCCTAAGACACCGGCGATCGCCACTAAAGAAATCCATTCTAAGGTAGCAGATACTGCCGAATCATGAAAAATTGTTTTATCAACAGCATTCCGATAACGTTCATTAGCAACACGAAATAATTCAGCGTTATATTTTTCTCGTCCAAATAATTGAACTACGTTAATACCCATGACATTTTCTTGTAACATGGAATTAAGTACAGATAATTCTTCTCTTGCTTGATAATTAGCTTTACGGTATTGACGTTGAAAATAAATAATTAAAGCTGTTACAGGAAATAACATGAAAACCAACATTAAAGCCAATTGCCATTGCAAACTAAAAATAGTGACAATGATAGCTAAAATATAGACTAAATCGCTTAAAATACCGATCGCCCCAGTGGCAAAAACATCTCCTAAAGCCTCTACATCACTAGTAATACGAGTAACTAATTTACCCACAGGAGTACGATTAAAAAAATTAGAAGATAAAGCAATCACATGATTAAATAAATCTTCTCTAACAAAAGCTGTTATTTCTTGACCAATTTTTTGCACCATATATCCTTGTATCGAGGCAAAAATTAATCTAAAAACAATAGTAAATAATAAAGTTAAAACCAGAATATTTAAACCTTGAGTAATAGAATATTGATTTAAAAATGACCAAGTTTGTTCTTTTTTTAATAAAGAAATTGCCTGACCAATAATTAAAGGTTGAATTGCACCTGCAATGGCGATCGGAATTAGTAAAGCAAAGGAAATAACAAAGTCTTTTGAGTTACGCTTCGCATAGGGTAAAAGTTTTAACAGTAAACCCCAATCATTAATCGATTTTTTTCTGGTATCTTTTGAAGAGGAAGCAAGAGAATTAGTCATTTAAAATATCTTTGTAATTTTTTATAAAATAATTACTTTAGTAACTCACGTCAAAAAGTATTAGTATGTGGTTTTAGATTCAATTAATCAAGATTTATAGCTTAAATTGTCAATTTTCAAAAGTCACTATTTCAATATAATTACCTATTACCCATTACCTATTCCCCAACTCCAACTGCTTCTTTAAAACCCAATACTTAATTATAAAACTCCTTTTGAACTAGGAATTTGCTGACTTCTACGCTCATCAACAGTTAAAGCCATGCGAATAGCTCGGGCAAAAGCCTTAAAAGTTGCCTCAATAATATGATGAGAATTGATACCATCTAATTGACGAATATGTAATGTAAGATGACTATGATTAACTAAGCCTACAAAAAATTCTCTAACTAATTGAGTATCATAATTACCAACCCTTTGAGTAGGAATATTTAAACCATAACTTAAATGTGGTCGTCCTGAAAAATCAAGGACAACTTCTACTAAAGCCTCATCTAAAGGGGCAACAAAATGACCAAATCGATTAATACCTTGTTTATTTCCTATTGCATTGGCGATCGCCTGCCCCAAAGTAATAGCCACATCTTCATTAGTATGATGATCATCAATTTCAATATCCCCCGTAGCCTTGATGTCTAAATCAATCAATCCATGAGAACAGATTTGATGTAACATATGATCTAAAAAAGGAATACCCGTATTGACTTCACACTTTCCTTGCCCATCAAGATTTACAGTTACCTTAATATCAGTTTCCTTCGTAGTTCTTTTTACTGATGCTACCCGATTTAAAAGATTATTAGTGTACGTTTGGCGATCGATTATTTCCATTATTAATATAAATCCTAACTAAAAAAAGACTAATACCAATCAAGTATAACAATGAAAAGATCATTTAAAATATTAAAAAGTAGGTGACAATACCCATAAACTAAAAATGTACCTTTTCGATATTTGGCTTTGGTGAATCAAGCTATGAAGGATACTGTAAATTTTGTATCCTCTTTTTTCATACTTTTATGATACCGATTGACGACTGCTATACCTAAAATCTTTTTAGTTTGTATTGTAGGCAAATTACACAAAATCAACTCTATAGCACTACGTTTTCAGGTTAGGACACTAGCTTAAAGTTTATTTCCCCTTTTTAAGGGGGTTAGGGCGATCGAAAATGTCCTAATATAACTTGGTAGTGCTATAACATTTATTTCATAAGGTTTTCAGCATAAATCTCAAATGGAGACTATTACAGAAAAAAAACCTACCGTAATGGTAGGGTTTTTTCAATTATCAAAACTAATAGTGATTGAATATTGATTACTTATGAGTCTCAGCCTCTAAAGCTTGATTATCTAATATTACTTTAAAGACCTTATTTTTTTCTTCTACCTTCGGTAAGTTTAAGGTCAAAACTCCATCTGTGTAATCAGCCGTAACTTGTTCATTTTGAACAGCCATAGGTAATTTAATTGTCCGTTCAAATTTGCCATAATTAAATTCTGAGATATAATAACCGGTGTCTTTATTTTCTTGATTGCGATGATATTCACCACTGATTTTCACTTGTTCATGAGTGACACTTATATCAAGATCTTTTTTGTTAATTCCAGGTAAATATATCTTTAGAATCAAACTATTTTCATTGTCAAATAATTCTATTACGGGCTTAATTAAATCTTGGCTCATTTTGTCCCAAGTAGCAATTTCATTAAATAATCTATTCATTTGACTGTGTAAAGTATCAATTTCATTAAGGGGAGAAAAACGATGTACTAAAGCCATATTTACTTACTCCTATTTAATTAAATTTTTTCTTGTTATCTCAATTTTCTCACTAAAAACTAAAAATTGAAGGCGGTTTTCCGATCTTTTTTAGGTGAAGTTTACCGCATTTTTTAAGAGACTTTAACCAAATCAAACAAAAACGAATTTTCTCACAGAAGTTCTCTTATCATATCGCTATGGAAGACTTTTTTTAGGCGTTGTTAAATTGAGCTATGAATTAAAATATCGAGGTAGATATTAGACTTGTTGCGAATTAAATTTTTACCTGTCTAAAACCCTTGTCACATAAGAGCTAAATTTTGTCAAAACACTATTTTGCAACAACTCTATTGTAATTGATGAGTGTCATCGCTCTATTTATAATATTTGGAAACAGGTTTTAGATTATTTTGACGCTTTTTTAATTGAGCTTACTGCTACTCCTGACAAACGCACTTTTGGTTTTTTTAATGAAAATGTCGTCAGCAGGAAGTTTTGGTGTTAGAAATCAAAAAGGGGTAGCTGTAAAACATTTACATTTAGAAGATTTAAGATGTTTACCTATTCCATTACCTTCTATAAATGAACAATTAAAAATTATGGAAGAAATAGAATCAAGATTTACAATATGCGATCGCCTCGAAACATCAATAAATGAATCATTACAAAAAGCCAAAGCCTTGAGACAATCAATATTAAAACAGGCATTTGAAGGAAAATTAGTACCCCAAAAGCCCGAAGATGAACTAGCCGAAAAATTATTAGAGAGAATTAAAACACAAAAAAGAAGTTAAAATCAACAAAACCACAAGGAAAAAAAGATGATTACTCAGTTAAAACAAAAAACCTATACCATAGCTGAATATTTAGAAATAGAAGATCAAGCAGATATTAGAAATGAATATATTAACGGAGAAATTATACCCATGACAGGAGGTACAACTAATCATAACGAAATTATTACTAATCTTTGTTTAATACTTAAACCACCCTTAAGAAAACAACAAAATAAACTTTACATGGAAAACGTTAGATTGTGGATACCATCGGCGGAAATTTTCACCTATCCTGATGTTATGGTGACAGCAGGAGAGCCACAATATTACAAAGAAACTAAAACCACCGTCACCAATCCCCTAATTATTGTAGAAGTATTATCCAAAGCCACCAGAGATTATGATTTAGGACAAAAATTTGAATATTATCGCACGCTAGATACTTTACAACAATATATTTTAGCTGATCCCGAAAAAACCCTTGTTATGGCTTATCACCGAGATAACAATCAAACATGGTTACTCAATATTTTTGAAAGTTTGAATGATATTTTAAATTTAAAATCAGTATCTTTAGATATACCCTTAATAGATATTTATGAGGGAATTTTATCAAGAGAAAATTAACTATAATCCTCCTAAATTCCCATTAAAAAGGGTTACTTACCTATTTTACTACTTATCATTTATGAAAAATACTACCAACTTTAACCAATTCCAAGAAAATTTAACCAGTTATGTCGAACAGGTAATTAAAAATCATTCCCCCTTAAAAGTAACTAACAATAATGGCGATGATTTTATTGTTATTAGCCTTGAAGATTGAGAAAAAGAGCAAGAAACCTTGTATATTTTACAAAATACTAACTTAATGGTACAAATAGACCAATCACAAGGAACCCAC
>CAZWLZ010000250.1:0-5564 GCA_964634505.1 uncultured bacterium
CATCAAAGTCATTACCCCTTTATCAATATTTAATTTTTCTAGTAACTCAGTAGTAACTTCAAATTCCATATCAACTAGGGCATTACCGATGCCATAAACATTATATTTTTTATCCATAAAAAAATTGCCTTTTAATTTAGTAATCGATTTTCTATAATCTGATAAATTGGTCATTACGTCAAACTGTACTTTATTTATACTCTTATTTCACTTCCATCAAAATATAGACATAAATTAAATTTTGATGGCGATCGCCAACTATCCTAAAAATTTATTATGTTAAACATTGTTAACAAATTAATCTTTTTTTTTATTTAAAATATTAAGCAAATTTTTTTTAATAAAATTTATAAATATAGTTTTAAAATTACCTTATTAAGAAAGGAAAAAAAAGTCTTTAATTTTTATTATTAAACATTTATACTAAATTTTATCTTAGTTTTTGTCTCAAAAGATATAAAAAGAAAAGTAAAAATCATAACTAAATCATCTTTATATCCCATCTTAAAAATAGAGAAAAAAAATAAATTATGATCAAAAAATAAAAAAATATAATTAAGTAAGATAAAGAATAATGTAGAGATGTTTAAGAAATGTAATTAAATTAAAAAAAATGGTTACTATAAAATTAATCTTAATTTAAGAAGTTTACCAAATATTAAATCGTAACTTGAAATAAGGAAATAAACAAAGATGACCTACACACCTACAACACAATCATCTACAGTCGAGAGATTAACCAAACATCTCTGGCGAGAAAAATACCCAAATAAACACGATCATTACAGTCAACAAGATTTTTTCTCTTTCAACAGTGATAGAGGAGATATTTATGATTGGAATAATGCCCGTAATATCTTAGTTACAGAAGATTTTATTATTGGTTTAATCGAAGGTTTAGAAGAAGAAGTAGGACCAGCATCAGGCTTAGTAATGTACAATATTGGGAAAGAATGGGGTATTAGAGATGCTATTTTTTTTGAAAAATGGTTTCAAAATGAATACAAATACTCTACAGATATTCACGACATGAATTTACTTTACGTCTTGGAAGCTTGGTGGTGGCCTTTCACTACTCAAGGTTGGGGTAATTGGGATGTGGATTTAAGTGAGCAAAAAAATGGCTTTATGTTTGTCAATATCTTTGATTCTGCTGTAGCTAGAACTTTAGGAGATGTGGGTAAACCTGTATGTCATATTTATGCTGGTTTAATGGCTGGATTTTTCAGCACTTTTATCAAAAAACAATTAAATTGTATCGAAATTCAGTGTTATTCTATGGGCGAAACTTATTGTAAATTTTTGTTAGGAAAACAAGATCGCATTGATGCGGCTTCTTTTTGGCAAAATGAAGGAGCAACAGCCAAAGACATTGAAAAAAGATTAGTTCAAGGAGAACGTTTAATATGACAACATTGACAACACCATTATCAACAAATAATGTCAGTGTTGAAGATTTTTTTACTAATTCTAATTGGGAAGGAATTGTTAAAGCTGTAATTTCTAATCTTGATGTGAACAATACGGCAGAAATTGATCACCAAGAGGAAGAAATACCTTTAGATTTTTCTCTTTTTTTGACAGTAGAAGAATTTTTTACTAGACATAATTGGCAAGGATTTTCTATGGATGAAGGAGTCTTTCCCAAAGAAGTACAAGAGATTAATAATTATGTGCCTTCTATTTGGGAGATGACAGTAAATGAGTTTTTTCAGCGTATGGTATGGAATGGGAAACCAAATATCGCACCTATGCCTGAAAAAGTAGCAGCTACTCCCAATCTATCTTCATCTCAAGAATTAAATGTTAGTGATTTATCCAATTTATTTTAAGGAGAAGTTATGTATCCAGAATTAGAAACTATTATTCATCAAGCCGAAGAAAGTTATCTTGATGATCGAATTTTAGATAATTTTTCGGCAGAAATTGACACTTTACGAGAGCGATTAGAAATTTATCAATTAATGAGAGATAATGAAATAACTCTATTTCAAGAGGTAGCTAATAATTTATTGGGTGATTATAGCCAAGAAAATCCCAAAAATTTAGAAAAATCTTTGAAATATTGGTTATTGATAACTCGTTATTGTGCGATCGCCATGTTATTAAATAACCATGAATTTCTTGATCGGCGTTTATTAGAATGGTTAACAGATATTGTTCAAGCTGATGAATTATTAGCCATCCAAAATGCCTTATACAATCTCTTAATGAAAGAAATAACGGAATTAGTTACGGCAAAACAATTAGCCTATTTACAACCATTTTTTGATCAAGCTAAAACTACTTTGTTCAATAATCAAGTATTAACTCAATAACAAGGAGAGAAAAATATGATTTCAGTAGCAGATTTAGTACAAGATACCTCTCTAAAAGGGAATTATTTTGCCCCTGATGCCTATGTTCAAGGGGATTTTGAGTTAGGATTATTAGAAACCAGACAAGGCTCACGTTTAATTGCTTTACCAGAAGTTTTATTACAGGGAATTTTTGCAGGTTTAGAATCGGAAATCGGACAAGCCTCTAGTATCGTTATGTACAATTGCGGCCGTTGGTGGGGTAAAAATTTCTATCGTCGTTTTATTGAAGAAGTTAGCGACTATTACGAAAAACCTTTAGCTAAAATGGAAATGGCTGAATTTTTAAGTAGTTTTAAACAATGTTGGAAAACTCACGGTTGGGGCGTTATTACCTATGATTTTGATTCTTATCAACAGGGTTTTATTGTAGTAAAAAGTTGGAATTCTCCTTTTGCAGCTAATGCTAGTCAAAACAGTAGCCAAAAGGCTTGTTTTATTGAAGCTGGAATTTTAAGTTCTTTCTTTAGTCAATTAACAGGAAAAGATTTGGGCTGTATTCAAACCTCTTGCGAATCTCAAGGTTCAGAATATAATCATTTTGTCATTGGTTTACAAGAAAGAGTGAAACTAGCTGAAGGTTGGTTAGAAGAAGGACAAGATCATCCTACCATTATGCAACGTTTATGTCGTAGCACATCTAATTAGTAAAATACTTAATTTTGTAGCGTTTCTAAGAGATTTTCAATTAAAATTTCTTTTAGTGCCGTTTTTAAGTAATTTTAAAGGAGAGACAGTTGGATTATTATGGCTAAAATTATCAAATTAGATCCGTTAGGTACAGAAACAATAATTGCAACTAATGATAATTTATTGGTTGGATTATTAAAAAGTGAGCTAAATGTCCTTCAAGAATGCGGCGCTAGGGGAATGTGTTCTACTTGCCATGTATATATCAAGGAAGGAATGGAGTCTTTATCACCTCTTAATCGAAGGGAGAAAAGAACTCTTGAGGTAATTACCACTTGTAAGGCCAATTCTCGTTTAGCTTGTCAGGCAAGAGTTTTAGGCGAAGGTGTCGTTATCGAAATTCCTGACGGGATGTATTTAAGTGAAATTCAAGACATTGATGCGTTAATAGGTAGAAGAGCTCAACAAAATATTCTTCACCCTATTTCTGGCAGAATTTTGGTAGAAGAAGGTAAGTTAATTACTCGTTCGATGATTAGTTTATTGGAAAATACCAAAGGTGAAGTTAGTCAATATTTGGCTAATACTGAACAAGTTTAATTAATTAAGGAAAAGGTGAAATTTTATGATTAAGGAATTAACAGATTTAACAGTAAAAACTGATGGCCGTTATGCTAGTGATCAAGATTTACAGTTTTTGACTAAATATTTAGAGGAAGCTGAAAGTCGCAAACAGGCTTACATCAAAGTTAGAGATCAAGCTAAACAAATTATTGATAAACTTGAAGAAGAAAAAAAGAAAATTAATCCTAATTTTGAAGGTTGGTATAGCACTTGTAAACGAGATTTTGTTGATTTGTTACGTTATTCAGCCGCAGCGATGTTATTTGATGATTTAGAACGTTTGCGTAATGGAATGTTAGTTTGGTTTAAAACTATTGTTCGTGCTTATAATTTTGATCAAGATTCTGATGAAACTTATGCTCTTTTGATCGATGTGATGAAATTTTATTTATCAGAAAAAGAGCTTAAGTATATTATTCCAGCTTTGCAATTAAATCAAGCTGTACTTGCTTAATATTTTTATTGTCAACAAAAATTAAAGAGGATATTTATGGAATCTAAACCAGATATTATCGGTTATGTCGGAACGGGTATTTCCGTTATTGGTGCCATTGGTGCTATGGTTTTTAATCAACCTGCTTTAGCTGGTATTCCCGTAGCTATTGGGGTTGGTTGTAATATGTTGAGCCGTAATCAGTTAGCTAGTATGTTAGTTGAATCTCATCAACAAAATGAGGAGGCGATCGCCGATTTAACTGCTTTATTAACAAAAAATCAATCAGATTTAAATTCAACCATGAAACTAAATCAAGCGAATATTTCTGAACAATTAAAACAATTACAGGAAAATGTTAATAACAGTCTTACTGAAACAAAAGTAGAAATGAGTCAAAAATTGCAAGGACTTGAATCTAAACAAGAAAAAGTGGCTGATATTGTTACCAATTTACGAGATATTGAAACTTATTCTCAAGATTTAAGAGTGCAACCTGACTCTGCTGAATATTTCTATCAAAGAGGATTTAGTTATCAACAATTGGGTAATAAATCGGGTGCCATTGAAGATTATACTGAATCAATTAACAAAAATTCTGGTTTTGCACCCGCCTATCATAAACGAGGAGTTGTTTATTTAGAGTTGGGTGATAGACAGAAAGCTGTGGATGATTTACGCAAAGCGGCTTTACTCTATTTTGAACAAGGAGATATTGAAAGTTATCAAAAAGCAAGAGAAATGAGTAGAAATATTCATGAACTTAAAACTGATCTTAATGGTAGCACCCCAGAGGCGATCGTGGGAATCGAATTGTTCAAAAATTAATTTTCTATTTCTTTCTTTTACCCCCTAAAATTAGGGGGTTTTTCTCTGTTTTTCTAAACAAAATTCTTTTATTATGAAATTTGATCATACTTTAATTATTGGTATTTGTTTATGGACTTTAGCTTTATATATAGGTTTTAGTCGTTTTAAAAATTGGATTATTGACTTTTTAAATAAATTTTTTAATTCCATTGCTCTATTTTTTTATTCTAATATAGAAGAGTTTGACAAAACTCAAGAAGCTAGAGAGTTACAAAATAGTTTTTATGCTTCTTTATTTAGTATTTTTCCCTTTTTTATTCTCGGTGGCTTATGCCATTGGCTAGTAAAATTAAGTCTTGGTGAAAGTTGGTCTATTAGTTTTAGTATTCTTACTTGTATGATTTGTGCTATTTTTCAATTGGGCAAGTTAGATAGTCAAAATAATTTGTGATTAATAATTAAAAATTTAATGTTTTATCCTTTTTTTGTTACCTTATATCATGAAATTTTGGCGATCGCCAGTAGAATTTTGCTAGAGTTAATTAGAAGAAAAAGAAGTTTAATTTTCTGGGCAATTTTTCCTGTTTTAATATTATTAATTAACGGTTATATTTTGGCAGAAAGAGCTAATTTAGAAATTGGAGAAGCCATGAAATTAGCAGCACCTCCTAGTTTAGTGGGAGCGGCTTTATTCTTTAGTTGTCTAGGGG
>CAZWLZ010000251.1:0-5555 GCA_964634505.1 uncultured bacterium
CACAAGAGTCAAAGCTATAAGGATTCTCTTTTTAGCACAAATAAAACTTTAGATGTCAATACCGAAACACAGCCAAAAGTCATAACAGATGACTTGAATTTATTATTACTGGAAGAAGAGGAAAATGAAGACTTAATCATAAAAGAAGTAAATTCGATTAAGATTTATAAGCCTTTTTTAGAGATTGACGAAGATTTGTTAATCGGGGTTTTGTTGATTTTACAAGAATTGGGAGAATATGAACAAGTTTTAAAATTGGCTATCCCTTATTTAGAAGGAGAAAGAGAACTTAAAATAGACGTAAAAAATCTTGAAAAAAATCAAGAAACTTGGGGAGATTTAATTTTAAGTGTTGCCTTATCTTATGTAGAATTAGGAACAGAACAATGGCAACTAGGAGAATATGAATTAGCTTTTGAGTCTCAAGAAAAAGCCTTAAATATCTTAATTAAGGAAAAATTATTTGCTGATTTGCAAGAAGAAATAAATAACGATTTACAAAAACTTAAACCCTATTTAATTGTTAGTATTTTATCTCAAGAAAAAATTAACGATTATAGAAGACAAAAAGCGATTAAATATTTACAAGATTTATTTAATGATAGAGAGGGAATTGAAGGAAAAGGACAAGATAAAACGGGATTAAATTTGGATGATTTTTTACGTTTTATTCAACAAATTAGAGTTTATTTAACGGCAGAAGAACAACAAAAAATATTTGAATTAGAATCGAAAAGGCCTTCGGTAGCAGCTAGTTATTTAACTGTTCATGCTTTAATTGCTAGAGGTTTTGCTGAACGAAAACCTGCTTTTATTGTTAAGGCTAAAAATATTTTAATTTCTTTAACAGAATATCAAGATGTTTATTTAGAACAAGCTATCTGTGCTTTATTGTTAGGGCAAACAGAAGAAGCGGAATTGGCTTTAAGCCAAAGTAAAGAATATGACGTTATAGATTATATCAAGAAAAATTCTCTTCAATCTCCTGATTTACTGCCCGGTTTATGTTCTTATGGGGAAAAATGGTTACAATCAGAGTTATTTCCTCAGTTTAGTGATTTGAATCATCAATCATCTTCTTTAAAAGAATATTTTGCTCATCGAGGGGTACAAAATTATTTAGAAAGGTTATATGTTATTCCTACTAATGATTTATTAATAGAGGAGGAAGATCAAGAATTTTTTAACCAAAATTATGATTATCAAAGAGAACAGTTAGATTTGAATTCTTTGAAAAATAATTCTAATTCTACGAAAATGTCTAATAATTCTGATGTGTTAACTTTAGTTGATGCCCAAAGGGAAACCATAGCTTTAGAAGAAGATCAAGATGATTTAATTTCTTTTGATGCTTTTTTAAATTCTGATTTAGAGGGCTCTGATTCTTCGCTTAAACTTGATAAAGTGAGCCAAAAGTCTAGTAATTCCGGGGTGTTCAAAAAAGACAAATTATCAAATTCTGGTGGTAATAAAAATTTATGGTGGTTAATTTTATTATTGATTTTAGGTTCGGCTTTAGCTATTTTTCTCTATAATCTAACTCAAAATCGACAACCCAAAGAAACATTGATTTTAAATATTGATCAGCCTTTATTTGAACTTAATCCTGTTGAGGAAACGGAAAGTTTGCCTACCCCTCCTACCGATATAGTTGATCAGGGTTTAAATGAACAAGTTGCTTTAAAAATTGTGCAAGATTGGCTAAATATTAAAGCTAAGGCTACAGGAGCACAGTATGAGGTAACTGAATTGAATAAAATCTTAAAAGAGCCTTTATTAACTAAATGGCGTGGCAATGCTCAAATTCTGCAAAATAAAGGAGCTTATCGAGAGTACGAACACACAATGGCGATCGCCAAAGTAGAAGTTGATCCGACTAATCCTAATTTGGCAAGTATTACAGCAGATGTTACTGAAGGGGCAAAATACTATCAAAATGGGGCCTTAAATTCTAGTCTATCCTATAATGAAAAATTAAAAGTTCAATATAATGTCATTAAGGAAAATGAACAATGGTTAATCAAGGAAATCAAAATTATTGATTAAGAAAAATTATCGAAAATGAAATGAAAGTTAAATTTTATTGAAAGTTAAAATAACGTGACAAAATCGCCCATAAATATTACTTTAAATCAAGAATATCCCTGTCCTTGTAGCAAAAAAGGGCTACTTTCGCCAATTTATTTAATGGAGGCTTTGGGTTGCAGTCGTTGTCAAAATATTTTTGCAGTTAGAGAAAATGGTCAATTTATTGAGGAAGTGTCTTCGTCTTCTGTTACTAAAAAAATATGGTATTGGACGGGGAAAAAATGGGTTTATTCCTTATACTCTGATCAAATTAATATATCTATTTATTGGCTATCAGTAATGCTGTTCATGCTTTTGGTAACTCAATATTTTGGAGTAGCAATATATATTACATTGGGAATGCTATTTGTTTTAATATTAGCAGTAATATTAAAACTTATTTTCCCGACTTATAGGCGTTAAATGTTCAATCAAATTTATGAATAATCAAGAAATATCCCCTTTCGTAATTGATTCACTCAAATTAGCCCGGGAAGGATTTTTGAGTTTAGGTAAAATCAAAAATATCCATCGCAGTAAAGGGGTTTATCAGATGGCTCAAAAGTTAAAAGGTTCTTTTGAAGAAATTTTACAAGCTAATACCCTAGATTTAGAAATTAGCCGGGAAATGGCTGTCCCTGAAATTTTAATTGATTGGTTAAAATTAACTCCTCAAAGATTAAAAGCCACGGTAGAAATTTTAGAGGTTTTAGCGGAATTACCTGATCCTTTACAAAAGGTGATTAATGCCCCTTATCAAGTTACTTTTTCTCAAAATTATTGTCAATTAATGCCTTTAGGGGTTATTGCTTTTGTTTATGAGTCTTTTCCTGATTTAGCGGCGATCGCCGCTGGATTATGTCTCAAAACAGGAAATAGTTTAATATTACGAGGTAGTAGTGAAGCAAGCAACACCAATAACACCATTACGCAAATTTTACAATCAGCCTTAGAAGAAGTCAATTTACCATCTGGATGTTTACAATTTTTACCTCCCGAACAAGGATTTTCTGTTCAAGATTTAGTGACTCAAGAGAATTATCTTAATTTAATTATTCCTTACGGACGACCAAATTTTATTCAACAAGTCATGCAGGTTGCTACCGCACCTATTTTACGATCTGCTATGGGTAATTGTTATTTATATTGGTCTTTGACGGGAGATTTTGATCTAGTTAAATATATTATTATGGATAGCCATGCCTCAACTCCCGATCCCATTAATGCGATTGAAAAGGTATTAATCAATAGCCAACAAAAAACTACTTATTTAATTAGACTATTTAATTGTCTAAAAGAACAAGGTTTTACTTTAAAAGGTGATGACTTGCTAGTAAAAGAGTTTGCTGAATATTTAACACCTTTAAAACAAAATTTATGGCAAAAACCTTTTTTAAATAAAACTATTGCTTTTAAAAAAGTGGATACTTTAAACGAAGCTATTTCTTATATTAATGATTACAGTAGTTCTCATGCAGATTGTTTAGTGACAGAATCTTATCAAGAGGGGCAAATTTTTGCCACGGAAGCAGATAGTTCGTTAGTTTATATCAATTCTTCTCCTCGTTTTTATCGTTATTTACCGGGTAGTGAATCAGTTTTTTTAGGCATTTCTAATCAAAAAGGCCATCGGAGAGGTTTAATTAGTTTAGAAAGTTTAACTACCCGTAAACAAATTATCCAAGGAAATTAAAATCTAGTGGTTTTCTTTAGAATTTGATCAGCGTATTTTTTTTAATTAAATTTGTGGCTTCTTGGGCATTAACAGGTTTAGAAAATAAATATCCCTGTCCATAATCACAATTGAGATTAGTTAATACAGAGGCTTGTTTTTCTGTTTCGATGCCTTCTGCGATCACATCTAAGGATAAATTATGGGCTAATGTGATAATAGCTTTAATAATATCTGATTTTTCGGGATTTTTTTCAATGGGAATAATAAAAGAACGATCAATTTTTAAAGTGTCAATGGGAAGATTATGAAGATAACTAAGGGAAGAATAACCTGTGCCAAAATCATCAAGAGATATTTGAAAATTTCTATTTTGCAATTCTTTTAAAATATTTTGAGTATAATCGAAATTGTCCATTAAAATTGATTCAGTAATTTCTAATTTTAATAACTTCGGATTAACTTTTGTTTTGGTTAAAATATGATCAATTCTTTGCAATAAATTCTGTTCATTTAATTGTTTTCCTGAGAGATTAACCGCAATTTTTAAAGACAAATTAGGAAACATTTTTTCCCATTCCATCGCTTGTTTGGCGGCTTGTAATAGTATCCATTCTCCTAAAATAATTATCAATCCTATTTCTTCACTAATAGGAATAAAATTAAATGGTGAAACTAAACCTAAATTTGGATTATTCCAACGAATTAAAGCTTCAAATCCCGTTAGTTTTCTGGTGAAAAAAGATACTATTGGTTGATAGTATAAGATAAATTCTTGATGTTTTTCATTGGGATCAGTAATTTTGGAGATCGCCTTTCTTAATAAAGATTCTATTTCTACTCTTTTAATCAATTTATGGTGCATTTTTTGATCAAAAATACAATAACAATTTCTGCCCATTTCTTTGGCTTGATAAGTAGTTAAATCCGCATCTCGTAACATATTCTCTGCTTTAGAATAACCAATATTACTAAAAGCAATACCAATACTTACCGAAGTAAAAATTTCATAATTACTCACTTGAAGAGGTTGATTACAAATACTTAATACACTTTCTGCCATGGCGATAGCCATAGATTCAGACATTAAATCATCTAAAAGAATAGCAAATTCATCACCCCCTAAACGAGCTAAAATATCTTTTTTTTGCACAACAGACTCAATTTTTCGAGCAATTTCTATTAATAATTGATCCCCAAAATGATGGCCTAAACTTTCATTTAATCTTTTAAATTGATCTAAATCAAGAAATAAAACAGCACATAATTTATTCTTATCAATCTGACAACGAAGTAAAGCTCGATCTAAATGCTCAAGAAATACCTCCCGATTAACCAACCCTGTTAGCTTATCGTGAAGAGCATCATGAGACAATTGATTTTCGGCCTTTTTTCGATCAGTTATGTCAACTATTTGTTGAATAAAATTAAGAGGATTTCCTTGGTCATCTCTTAATAAAGTTAATTTGAAAATAGTATAAATTATCGTATTATCTTTAGCCAAATAGCGTTTTTCACCTTGATCAGATTTAATTTCGCCACTTAAAATTTTTCTTTGGGAAATCAAATCTTTAATCAAGTCTTCAGAAGGAGAAAAAGAAAAATACTGTTGTCCAATTAATTCCGAACTTTCATACTTTAAAGAATCACAAAAAGCCTTATTAACCTGTTGAATACAACCATCTAAACTCGTAAGAATCATCCCGATAGGGGCAAAATCAAATAAATCTCTAAAGAGTGCAGCACAATTTATAGATTTATTTGATTTTGCCCCTATCGGGATGATTCTTAAGAGTTTAGATGGTTGTATTCAACA
>CAZWLZ010000252.1:0-5541 GCA_964634505.1 uncultured bacterium
CCAGTTTCTTGTATATTTAAAGTTCTATTTCCAAATTCTGATTCATTAACTTCTCTGACATTTACGGTAAGTATATTAGTTGTTTCATCTACAGATACGTCATATTTTAAGTTAATTCTTGAACTATTAGGATTAGAATTATCAGGATAAATGACTAAATAAATAGGTACTTTTACCTCTTTTAAAATAGTCGATTTTTCTTTCTCAATTACGATAGGAGTCATTCTTTCTTCAGTAACGGCATAATTAATTTTAAAGTCTGTTTTATTAATTAAATTAATTGTAATAGGCATTTTAGGATTAACTCTGGCTACTGGTTGCCAAAAACCAGGTTGAAATGTCTCGGCTGGTGGATTTTGGGCGTTAACAAAAGGAGTTGTTAGCAAAAAATTGAAGTTACTAATTAAAATAGTTGTGGCTAATAATAATTTGTGCATTTTACTTTTTGAGAATTAATTAAATTTTTTTTACTTTACCACAAAATTTTAATTAGATTATGATTACCAATTAATTTAAGAATTTTGATTACATTTGTTATTTGTATGAACATTAATAATGTTAGTTTTCATTAATCCTAAGCAATATATTATTTCAATTTTTAGGGTGTGTCATCAATTAGCTGGTACTCCTTGTTGGAACTGGATTCTGGCTTTAAACCCATTTTTGATAGGTAGTTATTAAAGTCTTACTATGACTGCATCCTAGATTTAAATGATGACACGCCCTAGTTACTTTAAATTTTTTATAAAAACTATTAATAAATGACTATTATTTTATCTACAATTTTGCCTGTTGCTTTCGTTATTATTCTCGGTTTTATTGTTGGTAAAAAGTTTGAATGGGATCAAGGTACTTTAGCTCAATTAAGTGTTTATATTCTAGCTCCAGCCCTTGTTTTTGATAGTCTTTATAAGACTAATATATCTTGGAAAAACACTTTTCAAATATTATTAGGATATACTTTTATTTGTTTACTTCTTTATTTTTTTGTATTAATTTTGTGTCGTTTAACTAATACAAAAAAAACAGATTTACAAAGTATTTTAGCTATAACTTTATGTCCTAACAATGCTAATATGGGTTTCCCCATAGCCAAATTTGCTTTTGGAAATGAAGGGTTAGAAAAAGCAATTATTTATATGATTGGCTCAAGTATTTTTTTGTTTGTAATCTCCCCTGCTATGCTGAAAAATAAGGGTTTTCTCTTTGGTTTAAAGTTGATTTTTCAGTTGCCTCTAATTTGGGCTATGATAGCAGGAATTACCCTTAATTTACTCAATATTGAGTTACCTTTTAAGATAGGAGATACCATTGAAATGCTTGGTATATCTTCTATTCCCATTGCTTTATTAATTTTGGGGATGCAGTTAGCTAATAATGGTTTAGAAGTTAAAACAGAAGAATTGCCATCTATTTTGATTAAGTTAATAATTGCTCCTATTTTTGCTTATGCTGTGGGCAAAAGTTTAAATTTACAAACTTTGGATTTACAAATTTTAATTATTCAAACAGCAATGCCGACGGCAGTTAATTCTTTAATTATGGTGAAGGAGTTTGGAGGTAATAGTGCTATGGTAGCAAGGGCGATCGTTTTATCGACAGTGATGAGTTTTCTAACGTTGCCTATTATTTTAGTCTTAATATCATAAGGCTTTATAGAACCTATTTTTTATCTTTTGTAAATCATTATCTAGTCTGTATTAAAACCTTTAAATAAATTTGAGAAGCCTTGAAATAAGGAAGCCCTGAAATAAATTTCGGGCTAATAGCTAAAGTTAATTTTAATAGCTTGGGTATAACAGGCGATCGCCTCTGGGGATTTTTGTAAATTATAGTAAACCTTTGGCCATTACTAATAAAAGGCGTTTTTAGTTCTAATGGCGATCGCCATTAGAACTAAAAACAAAAGGCACTTCTAACATTTGTGCATATTCTAATGCTTGTTGCATTCCCGCCCCAAATTCATGATTATTATCTTTAACTTCAATTACAGCAATGGGAATATTAGGCTTATAAAATAGTACATAATCAGCCCGTTTTTTTTGCCCACGAGTAGAAGTTTCCCCCTAACAATGATGCGCCCCTTGGTGAGAGTAAATTCTTCTGTAATTTGTGTATTAATATCCCATCCCGTCTTTTCTAAAGCTGGATTAATAAATTTACTACAAATATCCCTTTCAGAGAGTTCTTTTTTGTTCATATTTGATAATACGACATTGCTTAATTAAGATACGATTTATATATTAACAGCATAAAAAAAGACTTTGATGAAATGTTCAGACTAGGAAAGTTTCAGAGAATGAAATAAAACGGGAATGCTTGAAAAGGTATGTCCCTAGCAACTATTCAAACAAAAATTAATCTAAATTTAATGAAAAATAAACTACCGCAACAAAGATGGCGTATCAAAGAATATGATCAAACCAAAATAGATGAATATGTCAAAAAATTAGAAATATCCCCTATAATCGCTCAAATTCTTTTAAATAGAGAAGTAAACACACTTGAAAAAGCTGAAATTTATCTTGATCCCTCTTTACAAAATTTGCCTAATCCCGCCCAAGAATTTAAAGATTTGGCAAAAAGTTTAAAATTATTGAGAACAGCGATCACAGATGGCAAAAAGATAGCAATCTGTGGAGATTATGATGCCGATGGTATGACGAGCACCGCCTTATTGATAACAGCTTTAAGACATCTCAAGGCAAATGTTGATTATGCCATACCCAGTCGTATGACGGATGGTTACGGGATTAATAATCGTATTGTCGAAGAATTTGCTCAAGAAAATGTTAGCTTAATTTTAACCGTAGATAATGGTATTTCTGCTTATTTGGCGATCGCCAGAGCCAAAGAATTGGGTATGAATGTGATTATAACTGATCATCATGATTTACCAGAAATATTACCTCCTGCTGATGCCATTTTAAACCCCAAATTATTAGACAAAATTTCCCCTTATTATGGTTTAGCAGGGGTGGGAGTTGCTTACTTGTTAGCCATCAGTTTAGCGGAAGAATTAGGAGAATTAGAAGCCATAAGTAACCCTGCCTTAGAGTTATTTACCTTAGGCACGATCGCCGATTTAGCCCCCTTAATTGGTATTAATAGAACATGGTTAAAAAAAGGATTAAAATTATTACCAAAATCTCAATTACAAGGCATAAAAGCCTTAATTTTTGTATCAGGAATAGACGATACTAAAAAACAATTAAATCCTGATGATATTGGCTTTAGATTAGGACCAAAAATTAACGCTCTTGGTAGGATTGGAAACCCTCAAATAATTATTGATTTATTAACAACGGTCGATGAAGGTTTTGCATTGCAAAAAGCAATGGAATGTGAACAAGTTAATAAAACAAGACAACAAATAGGAGAAGAAATTTTAACTCAAGCAATTAAATTAATAGAAGAAACGCCTCTAAATTGGAAAGAAAATCGAGTAATATTTGTTATTAGTAAAAATTGGCATCATGGTGTAATTGGAATTGTGGCATCGAAGTTAGTAGATAAATATAATGTTCCCGTTTTTATTGCTACTTATGAGGGCGAAAATTGTGAAACAATTAGAGGTTCAGCCAGAAGTATTGAGGAATTTAATGTATTTGATGCTTTAAATTATTGTGATGATTTATTATTAAAATATGGCGGTCATAAAGCTGCTGGGGGCTTTAGTTTAGCTTTTGAAAATATTAATTTATTTGAAAAAAAATTAATTGAATTTGCTCATAATTGTGTAAAAATTGAGCATTTAAAACCTTTAATAAAAATTGATAGTCAATTAACTTTTGATCAAATTAATTTTGATTTATTTAAACAATTAGAACATCTACAACCTTGGGGTATTTCTAACAGTAATCCCATTTTTTTTAGTACCAATATTAAAATTTTAGAACAAAAAATTACCAGAAGAGGCACTGATATTACTCTCAATTTAGCAGATCAAAATGGTCATAATCTAAAGGCGATCGCCTGGAGATGGAATGATTATTTTCCTTTACCAAAAGTAATAGATATTGCTTATAAATTAAAAGAAAA
This sequence comes from uncultured bacterium, assembly GCA_964634505.1. Taxonomy (GTDB): domain Bacteria; phylum Cyanobacteriota; class Cyanobacteriia; order Cyanobacteriales; family Cyanobacteriaceae; genus CAZWLZ01. The sequence continues at coordinate 4,042 of CAZWLZ010000252.1, forward strand.
TGATTTTAATGGTATCAAAAGCATTCAATTAGAATTAGTAGGAGCAAGAAATTTTGAACCAAATTTACCTCTTAATCGCTATTATTTTGAATACCAAAATAGAGAATATATTTGTAGTTTTTCAAGACAAAATAATGAGTTAAAACTTATTAATAATCAAGGAAAAAAATTAAGCCTTTTTCTAACAGAAAATACCGCTTATTTAGATCAACAAAAAATTGATATTAGCACATCTTTTTATCAAAAATTAATTGATCAAGCTAAATCTTTATTACAAGAAAATTTTGTCTATTGAGCAAAAAGCGATCGCCAAATTATCTTAAAAAAATTGAATGGCGATCTTAATTTATTAACCTTGATTAACTATGGATTAGGATTACCACGACGACCATTTTTGCGTTTTTCCATCATGGAAGCAAAATCTTGACGCTGTTGTACAGTTAAAACCTCTCTTATTTCTAACATTCTCTCAAAACGAAGATTATTAATTTTTTGATGTAAAGCAACTATTTTACGATGCTGATTACGCATTTGATCACTTGATTGATTCTTAACCATCATTTCTCTCAATTTTGATTTTTCAGCCCGCAAACTTTGATCAGTTTGTTGAATTTCTGGTTGATATTTTTGACGAATAACTTGTATTTTTTGTTTTTGCTCTTCCGTCAGATTTAATTTTTCCATAAATTTCTCATCTCCTAATTCATCCTCTTTTTTTCCTTCTGGATTTTGAACAAAATATTTTTGGAGATTAGAAGAAGTGTTTTTAAATGTAGTAGTTTCAGCTTTTACTTGAAGATAATTAAAAGGTAAACTAACTAAAATTGTCGCCCCTAAACCGAGATAAATTTTATTAAACATCATAATTTTTTTTGTTAATTATATTTAAGGAGAAGTTATAAAAATAAGTTCTTTTTGTTCTGTTAAATTAACCCAATCATCTTGTATAAAATAAGTAGAGTTTTTTTGATCTTTTTCTATCATTAATTCATCCCAAGAATTAACCATAAAAGATTCAATTGTATCTTGTTTTTCTGCTGTTTGAAAAGCCCAATTATGCTTATTAATTTGACTAAAAATTAAAATAAATCCAGCCGTAACAATACTTGGAATAGCCCACATCTTAGACATTTTAAGGTAAGATAAATCCCTAGATTGATCCTTAATTGCCATCATTAATTGGGTCTGATTTTCCTTCAGTTTAATGGTATTAGGAATAGGTTTATATTCCTTTAAAAAATTAACTAATTTTTCATCTTGATCATAATCTGATTTCATAAAGAAACACCCTCTTTTTCTAAAAAAAAACGAATAGTTTTACGAGCATTAAATAACCTAGATTTTACCGTACCAAGGGGAATATTTAAAATTTCAGCTACTTCTTTTTGAGGTAAATCTTCTAAATCATGTAATACTAAGACAGCACGATGTTCAAGATTCAGAGATCTATTTCTTTCTTTCCTTCAACCCCAAAGACCCAATTTAATGACAGAGTGTGTA
>CAZWLZ010000253.1:0-5500 GCA_964634505.1 uncultured bacterium
ATCGGCGATCGCCACTAATTTTGCTTGAGGATGATTTAAAAAATTCCTAACTAAATGTATTCCCCAACGGCCGATTCCTAAAATGGCAATTCCAATTTTTTCCATAATAAATATTAATTAAAATAATGATTAAATTTTTGGTTGATCATTGAAAATAGAGAAAAAAACTTGTTTCGCTGCCTCTTGTTGTGCATTTTTTTTATTAGGTCCTTTACCTTTTCCTAACATTTTATTATTTAACCAAACTTCAGCACTAAAACGCTCATCAGGAGAAGAAAAATTATAATTTTCTTTCATTTTATAATCAGGTAATGATTTATATTTTTTTTGACTCCATTCTTGCAGGGCATCTTTGTAATTTTGTCGTGCTGGATCAGCGTGAACTTGTGCGGCTTTATCTAGTAAGATAGGATCAAGCCAAGGCCTAACTAAATCCATATTTTTTGTACTTTCATAAAGTGCGCCTAAAACAGCCTCAAAAGCATCTGCCATACGGGAAACTTTGCCTAAATCATTGGCTGCGGTAATTGTACTGGTTAATAAATAGCGTTCAAATCCATATTCTGAGGCTATTTCTGCTAAAAAACGATCACTGACTAAAATAGAGCGAATGGCTGCAAATTCACCCACTGGTAAATGAGGATAAGTTTCTAATAATAATTCGGCAGATGCTAATCTTACTACAGCATCTCCTACAAATTCTAATTGTTGATAATTATTTTCTGAAGAGATACTCGGATGAGTTAAGGCTAAATCTAATAATTTCCAATCAACTTTGGTAAAATCTGATAAACCTAATTTTTGTAGTAGTTTTTGTAATTCTGTTTTTCGGTGGGGCAGAAGTAAGCTCATTTTTGATCATTTATAATTTTATAATTAAGTATTCTATTTATCAATTGTTAATTGTCTCTTATCAATTGTCAATTATTACAAATAGCCATTTTCAGTTAAAAAATCTACACTAATATTATCTGGGGGTAAATTATTTTGATAGGGAAAATTAACCAATTTACGAATATATTTTCCTAAAATATCACTTTCAATATTAACTAGATCACCTTTTTTTAAAAACGTTAAATTCGTATCGTAATAAGTAACAGGGATAACCACAACTTTAAACCAATTTCCTACATAATCACAATCTGCCACCGTTAAACTAATGCCATTTACAGTAATACTTCCCTTAGAAATAATATAAGGTGCAATATATTCAACCCATTGAGACTGAAGATTAGAAGGATAAGAAAAAGTTAATTGCCATGCTTGGCGATCGCCAAAAGATTCTACTAAGTAACCAATCCCATCAACATGGCCTGTGACAAAATGACCGCCAATTTTGCCTCCTGCTCGTAAAGAAGTTTCTAAATTCACATAATCGTTACTATCTTTTTTTTTGCCCAAAGTAGTGCGATTGAGAGTCTCTCCTGAAGCAGTAGCAATAAAACCATCATTTAAAATTTTTTCAACAGTTAAACAAACCCCATCAACAGCAACACTATCACCAATAGCTAAATCTAGCATTATGAAATCTTTTTGCTCTGAGGAAGTGAGATTAATTGAAAATTTGTTTTCTGTTAAAGATTTTAGTTGTCCAATTCCTTGAATTAAGCCAGTAAACACTATTGATAATTAATGAATAATAACTGATTATATTACACCTTATGATTAACTGTAGTAAAATTTAGCAGAGTGAAAAGAAGACAATAGTATCAAATAGTATCAATTTCAGCTAACCTCTAATCACAAAAATAACCCCTGTAAAAATAAGTAATCCTCCAATACTTGTTCCGAAACTAAGTTCATTTTCTCCATATAAAACTATTGCAAATAAGGCCACAAAAAAAGGGTATGTAATTTCAATAATACTGGTTTTTGTGGCACTGCTATCGGCGATCGCATTAAATACTAAAAAGTTGCTAATACACCCTGTTAATACAATAACAATTAACTGTACAATGATAATGGGGTTAAGATAATATATAAATTGTTTGAGAGTAAAATCAGAGGGATAAAAAAAAGCCATAACGGCGATCGCCATGATTCCGACAAAGACTAAATAAAAGACTGAAATTAAAGAAGGAGGAATCGTCTTAGAAAGTTGACCTGCTGTAGAGTAATGTATTCCCCACAAGATTGATGCCATGAGTGTATAAATAAACCAGAGATTTTCTTTAAACATAAAAAAATAAGTTTTCTTTTTCTTCCTTTAATTTGGCTTTTTTTTCTTCTTGAATTTGATAGTTTAGATAGGGAGAAAAATATCCTTCATATCGCTCTTGTAACTCTGGCGATCTCCAATCATTGCCTGTCATTTTTCCTCGGCATTGTGGTTGTCCACAGAAACAAATAAATTCATCGTAGTCACTACTATCGGTCATGGCATAATCAAAACAAATTTCTTCTCTTGCTTCAATAGTTTTAATGGCTACTAAATGATTTGCCTGACTAATTCCTGCATTTGGATTGCAAGAATGATTAATGCGATCAGCACCTTCAACGACAAAAGAGACCAGGTAGAGGTCTTTTTGTACTTGTAAACTTAACGAGTGTAAATAAAAAGGAAGTCTCATTAGTTGTTGATAAGTAAGTACATGACCCCCAAAAATAGCTAATAGTTCTCCTTTCATAATAGGCCGTAAACTAAAGACTCCAAACCCGCCCTTTTTAGGTTGAGAATGAACAATTAATTTAGGAGAAATATAAGACTTTAAGTAACTATTAAGTGGGAAAATTTGTTCCGTTAACATAAATAAAAAGCTAATCCATAATTAAATTATATAATAGAGTTCTTTAGCGTAAGTAAAAGTTTACAATTTTCAACACAGAAGTAAGAGGATAAATATTTTATCGACCCAACTTGTAAGGTATCTTGATCAGTTAAAACTATGTTTTCCTGTTTATTTTTATATCTTTAGTTCATGGGAAAAAATATAAATATAAATTATACTATTTTTAACATCAGTTCGGAATAAGCTAAAACTATTATTCTATCCTTGTCTCAAATTATTATTGTTTCATAGAAGTTAGTTAAAAATTCTCTTAACTTGAACTGACGTTAATTTATAGTTGATCAAATTTATTATTATGAAAACTAATTTAACAGCTTGGGGAAGATATCCTGTAATTGAAGCGGATTGTCAACGACCAGAAAAAATTGTTACACTCACCAATATTATTCAAGAAAATAATAATTTTTTAGCTAGGGGATTAGGCCGCAGTTATGGGGATGCTTCTCTTAATGCTGAGGGTATAACTGTTTTAATGCAACGTCTTAATCGAATTTTAGCTTTTGATGCCGATACTGGTATTTTGGAATGCGAGGCTGGAGTTAGTTTAAAAGAAATTGCTGAAATTTTTGTCCCTAGAGGTTGGTTTATTGGGGTAACACCCGGTACGAAATTTGTCACCATAGGAGGGGCGATCGCCTTTGATGTACACGGCAAAAATCACCATCAGGACGGCTCTTTCGGCAGTTTTGTTATGAATTTTCATTTACTGACGGCTTCAGGGCAAACTGTTCATTGTTCGAGAACTGAAAATAGTGAACTATTTTGGGCAACTTTAGGGGGAATGGGTTTAACAGGAGTGATTATTTCTGCCCAATTGCAATTAATATCAATTCCCACAGCCTATATTAATAATCATAATTTCAAAGCTAAAAACTTGGACGAGGCGATCGCCATTTTTGCTGAACACGAGCCTAAGTATCGCTATTCTGTAGCGTGGATTGACTGTTTAGCCAGAGGAAATAATCTAGGTAGAAGTATTGTGATGTTTGGCAATCATGCAGAAATTCAAGATTTGCCGACGGAAAAACAAAAAAATTGCTTACAAATTCCCACCAAAAAAAGATTTACAGTTAGTTTCGATTTACCTTCAGGGTTATTAAATCGTTATACCATGTCTATTTTTAACAGTCTTTTTTACGCTAAAACTTTATTAAAAGAGACAAAAGTTATTACAGATTATGACTCATTTTTTTATCCTTTAGATTTTTTATGGGATTGGAATAGAATGTATGGCAAAAAAGGATTTATTCAATATCAATGCGTTTTTCCTACTGAAGCAAGTAGAGAAGCCTTAACCAAAGTCTTAACCTTATGTGGTGATAAAGGTTGGGGATCATTTTTAGCTGTGTTAAAACGCTTTGGGAATCAAGAAGGTTTACTTTCTTTTCCTACCAAAGGTTATACTCTTACCTTAGATATGCGCGTAAAACAAGGGTTATGGGAATTTTTAGACTTATTAGATCAATTAGTTTTAGATTATGGTGGTAGAATTTATTTAGGTAAAGATGCCCGTTTGAATGCAGTGAATTTTCGTAAAATGTACCCCAAATTTGAGCAATGGTTAGAGATAAAAAAACAAATTGACCCTGAAAATCATTTTACTTCCATGATGGCAAAAAGACTAGAAATTCTCTACTAATCTGGTTAATTTTCAAGGCGATCGCCACTTAATTTTTTTATCTTTTGGCGATCGTACTTGATCAGATAGCACTACGTCTTGAAATTAAAACAATCTAAAAATCTATGATCTTTGTTACTTCACTAAAATATAAACAAAGTATCTACAAAAATTTTAATCCTCACCGACACCTCTAACTAAACTAATAGCGACTTGAACAGAGAAATCTTCTGATGCATCAATCGAAATTTCTTGTAATCGAGACATTAAACTAGGCTTTTTAACAGGTTTTTCTAAATTACTTAATTGTTCAATCATGCCATAAACTTGATTAAGTTGTTCTTCTGTTAAATTGTCTATTTTCTCTTGAATCATTTATTTTGTAACCATTATGATTTACCTCAAATAACTATTATACCCAAAATCATAAACTAGAAAAGGCGGCTTGATTGCACTCCTACCTTATTTTGATGTTTTATTAGCTGGTTTTCCTTTGTACAAAACTTAATATAGATCGCCATTATACAAAACCGTATTAAATGATCTTGATATTGTTAATATAGTAAAATATTTTCAAAAAAAGCAAAATACTATGACTTGGTTAGAAGAATATCATCAACACGTTAATGAAAGAGCCAAATTAGGGATTCCTCCCCTACCCTTAAATGCCGAACAAACATCGTACCTATGCGAAATGTTGCAAAATCCTCCCGAGGAATTAAAAGAAGAATTAATGATGTTACTCCGTGACAGAATTCCTCCCGGAGTTGATGAAGCATCCTATGTCAAAGCTGGATTTTTAACGGCGATCGCCAAAGGTGAATTAAAATCTCCTATTATCTCTTCTCAAGGTGCAGTTAGTTTATTAGGTACAATGATGGGGGGTTATAACGTACAATCTCTCATTAGTTTATTAAAAGCAAAAAATACTAATGTAGCCTTAGAAGCTGCTAACGCTTTAAGCAAAACCCTTTTAGTCTTTGATGCCTTTAACGATGTCTTAGAGTTATCAGAGATTAACCCTTATGCTAAACAGGTAATTGACGCATGGGCAAATGGTGCATGGTTTATCAGTAAGCCCAAAGTAGCGGAA
>CAZWLZ010000254.1:0-5478 GCA_964634505.1 uncultured bacterium
TATGAAAATTGTAAAACTTGCTTGTTAATAAATCTATAACTAGCAACTTGGGTTATTACATACTTTATATGTTGATAAAGCACTCTCAGGAGTAAAAGCAGTGCAAACCTTATCTCGTTTAAACCGCACTAACTCCGGCAAAGAAGATACTTTTATTTTGGATTTTGTTAACAATCGTGAAACTATCTTTGAATCCTTCCAACCTTACTACCAATTAACCTCCCTTAATCAAGAACCAGATCCAAATCATCTGTATGATCTCAAAGGAAAATTAGACCAATATCAAGTATATTTAACCTCAGAAATTAATGCTTTTGCGAAAGCCTATTTTACTCCTGCCACGAAAATGACATCCAAAGCACAAGGACGACTTTACGGCTTACTAGAACCTGCCATAGATCGATATAAGGCATTAGAAACAGAAGACATACAAGAGGAATTCAAAAAAAGTTTACGAACTTGGGCAAACTTCTATTCCTTTTTATCTCAACTTATGCCCTTTCAAGATGTCGAATTAGAAAAATTCTTTGCCTTTGGCAAACTTCTCCTCACTAAATTACCCAAACGTAGTCTAGCTGAAAGCTTTAAATTAGTGGATGAAATCGCCCTTGAATACTATCGCCTTGAAACAATCAAACACGGGGCGATCGCCCTGATTAAAGGGGAAAGCGGTGAATTAGAAAGCTTTAGTGAAGCAGGTATCAAACGATCAAAAGAAGAAAAAGCCCCTTTATCCATAATCATTGATAAACTTAACGAAAAATTCGGCACAGAATTTGATGAAGCTGATCGACTTTTTTTTGAGCAGATAGAAACGGAATTGATTAATGATAAAAATCTTAAAACCCAAGCCAAAGTTAATAAATTAGATACATTCAAATATGCTTTTCAAAAAACTTTTATCGATAAGTTGATTGCCAGAATGGAACAAAATCAAGAAATCTGCGAAAAAATACTAGAAAATAACTCTTTTGGAAGTTTAGTAAAAGAGTTAATAATGAAAACAGTCTATGAAAAACTAAATGAAAATACTGTCACGGAACGACAAGACAAAATTATTGGGCAATGACAATAGGAAAACATAGTTATGATTTATTAATTACGATGAATACAATATATAGCAACGGGCAGGTGAGTTAGGACATTTCAACCCTTTACGCAAGGGGTTTAAACCCCTTGTTAACGTCCTATTGATCTTGGCGACTGCTATACAATTAATTTTTTTTCTACCTACTTAAAAATAGTTCTTAATTTCACCATCGCTGTAATCACCTCTTAAACAGTGGCTTCAGGTCTTATTTAACTGTTGCTCCAAATTCATTAATTAATAAGTCTTTTAAAACTAATTTAAGATCATCACAAGGGATACTTTTTTGTACCACTTCTCCCAATTTTGCACCCTTGCCGACTTTGCCTCCTGTAAAAATATTAACCCCTTCAACTACTTGCCCATCTTTTTTAGCTTTTGTTCCCATTAAACCAATATCTCCCGCTTGAGGTTGACCACAAGAATTAGGACATCCCGTCCAATGAATACGAACTCTTTGAGGAATATTTAATTCTTGATCTAAATCTTGAGCTAATTTTAAAGCCCTGGTTTTCGTCTCAACTAACGCAAAATTGCAATACTGAGCACCAGTACAAGAAATCACCGACCGAGTTAAAGGACTAGGATTAATTGAATAATGCTCTAAAATAGGCTCATTTAATAAAGCTTCTACTTTTTCGTTAGGAATAAAAGGAAAAATAAAATTTTGTTCAACTGTAGCCCTAATTTCACCATTACCGTAAATATCAGCTAATCTGGCCATCTCAAAAATTAAATCTGCCGTTAAACGTCCCATAGGGATATGAACGCCCACATAACTATAACCTTCTTGTTTTTGAGGATGTACACCTAAATGATCTCGTTTATCCATAGTAATTTCGTCGCTAGGAGCTTCATCCGCTAAGGGTTTTCCAAATTCTTTTTCTACTTCACTTTTAAATTTTTCTACACCCCATTTATCAATAAGCCACATTAAACGAGCTTTAGCACGATTTTCTCTCAATCCTTCTTTTAAACCATTTTGATCATAAACCGTTAAAATTGCTCGACATAATTCGAGTACATTCTCATCATTAGCCTCAACCCATACATTCATAGGGATTGCTTCTGCACAACGTTGAGCCGATAAATAACCACCCACCAAAACATTAAAACCTAAAACACCATTTTTATAAGCTGGAATAAAAGCGACATCATTTAATTCGGCATGAATAGAGTTATCTCTCGCACCTTCTACGGCAATATTAAATTTACGAGGTAAATTGCTAAAAGCGGGATTTCCTTCGCCATTATTAGTAATCATTGCTTGTAATTTTTGTAACATCTCCCGAGTATCAATGAGTTCATCAGGATCTATTCCAGCTGTAGGTGAACCTGTTAAATTACGGATGTTATCCATTCCAGATTGAATAGAAGTAAGTCCTACACTTTGTAATTTTTCAAAAATATCGGGTATATCTTCTAGCCTAATTCCTCTCAATTGAATATTTTGACGAGTGGTAATATCTCCTGTGCCATCTTCTCCATAACGTTGCAATATTTTCCCCAAAACTCTCAGTTGTTGGCTATTTAATTCGCCATTAGGTATGCGTAGTCGTATCATAAATTTACCGGGTGTTACGGGGCGATAAAAGATACCAAGCCATTTTAAACGAATTTCCAAATCTGATTTATCCATATTTTCCCAACCAATTTGGGCAAAATGAGATAGTTGATTTTTGATTTCTAAACCATGTTTTTCGGCTTTTACTTGTTCAATTTTATTTAATTTTGCTGGTTTTTCGGCGATCGCCATCTTGGTTTATACCTTTAATAATAATTTTTAATAGAATAGAATTGATTGTGTTTTAATTTCTTAAAATCATAATTTTATCGATTTTTATTTTTTGAAATTGTATATTTTGTAACAAATAAAAAACTTATTCTTGATCTTATAACCTATGAATTGGACTATATTTCATGCTAGATTACATCAATGTTTGAAGGATAAAAATTTATTACCTTCTCAATCTAAAATTTTAATTGCTCTTTCCGGAGGGCAAGATTCCTTATGTTTAACTAAATTGTTTCTTGATTTACAATCTAAATGGTCATGGAATTTGGCGATCGCCCATTATGATCATAATTGGTCACAAGATGAAGGATTAGCAAATCATATTCAAAAAATTGCTGAAAATTGGCAACTACCCATTTATATTGAAACAGCAACTCAAAAAATGGACGAGACTGAAGCCCAAGCCAGAAAATATCGTTATCAAGCCTTAATCAAAATTGCCCAAACCTACAATTTTAATTGTATTATTACAGGTCATACCATGAGTGATAAAGCGGAAACCTTAATCTACAACCTAATTAGAGGAGCTGGAAGTAATGGTTTGAGTGCTTTAAATTGGGAGAGAAATTTAACCGAAAAAATCAAATTAATACGCCCATTATTAAATTTTAGTAGAGAAGAAACATTAGAATTTTGTCAACAATTTAATTTACCAATTTGGGAAGATATTTATAATACTCAAAAAAAATACGCTCGTAACCGAATTAGATTAGATTTAATACCTTATTTAAAAACCCAATTTAACCCCCAAGTAGAAACCCAATTAGCACAAACCTCTGAATTATTAAAAACAGATGTTGAATACTTAGAAATAATTACAAATAACCTATTTGAAGAAGTTTTTAACCCCCTAGATAATACCCTAAATCGTCACAAAATAAGACAATATCATCTAGCATTACAAAGAAGAATAATCAAAAAATTTTTAGAGAAAAATTTAACCAAACAACCCAACTTTGAACAAATTGAAGCCGTAATTAAATTAATTCACGCACCAAATAAAACTAAAACCTCTTCTTTCCATAAAAATTTAATTATTCAAGTAGAAAAATCTTTCATTACCATTATAAAACTAAACACTTACTCACCATTAATAATAGGCTGAATTTCAGCCATAACTTGCGCCTGTTGAATCCCAAAATTATTAACATTACTAATACAAACTTCTAAATTTTGTAAACGATCTCTAATACTATTAACATTTTCTTGCATAGGATAAAGTTGAGACTCAAGTAAATTTACCCTAGTAATCATTTGTATCACATTTGAACGAGCATCCAAATATTGTTGATTCTCATTATCTAACTCTTGTTTTTTAGCTTGATAATCATTTGTTTGATTATTAACAGTAATTTCAGTTTCTTGAAAAGCCTGTTTTAATTGATTAATTTCTAACTCTAATTTATTCTTAGTTTCTTGAGTATTATTAACTTGAAATTGAATATTTTTTAAAATAGGATTCAAATCAATTTGAATCAAATTATTAGAATCATTGATACCCTTTCTTTTATTCAAAATTTTTAAATGCTGATTAAACAATTTTTGTTGTTTTTTCAAATTACGTCTTTGTCCTACTAAGGTTCGATCTAATAATTTTCTAGCCTCTTTTGCGTCCGTCAACTCCTCTTCTAATTCAGCTTTATTGGAAGGATTCGATTGAGATAATTGAGCCTCAATTTCTCTAACATAATCACTTTGAGAAGTTAACTCTTCCTCTTGCATATCAACAAATTTAACGGTTTTTTCTGTTTCCTCTCTTAGATTATTAATCACATTTTCTAACTCTTCTAAAGGCATATTTTCTAAACCATTGAAATCAATTTTTTGAAAAGTATCCTCATCAATAGAATCATCTTGTAAATCAGCTACATCCTCTCTAAAATTATCAATTTCTTCTAAATTAATTTTAACCTGTGATAAAAAATCCTCCTTACTCATAATTGTATATTTTTTAACTTCTAAATCTGTTTTCGCCTGAGTTAAATTATCTAAAATAGAATTAACTTCAATTTTTTTCTGATTAATTTGTTCAAGCCAATTATTTAGATCATTTTCTTGTTGTGGAATTTGACTTTTCTCATGTTCTAATGTTTGCCAATACTGATCTAAAATATATTGTTGTTCATTGAGTGAATTGAAAATATGCTGATAATTCTCTTGTAACGGTACAGAATCAAAAGTAAGATTATAAAGACTTTTAATGGAATCTTTGACTATCTTCAAATTTCGCATTTCAGCAGAAGCAATTTCTTCTAATTGTCTTTGATCTTCTCGAAATTGTTTTTGTGCTTCATATAACTTATCTCTTTCTTCTTGAAGTTGAGCTAATTCCAACTCTTTTGCCTGTAACTGTTCCTGTTGTGACTCTAATTCTGCTTGACGATTAGTAATTTCTTCTCCTTGCATTTGCAAAGACAATTTCCATTGTTCAATTTCTTCGGCTTGTTCTTTAGATTGATCAATAATTTTAGCAAAGTGTTTTAAATAATTAACTAATCTATTGCCTGCCAATTCAGGAGCACCTTGAATTTGATCATTTGTACCTAAATTAATAATATACAAAGCCCCCTTACTAACTTGCTCATTTAATCCTTCA
>CAZWLZ010000255.1:0-5466 GCA_964634505.1 uncultured bacterium
TTAATAACTACCTATCAAAAATGGGTTTAAAGCCAGAATCCAGTTCCAACAAGGATTACCAGCTAATTGATGACACACCCTAGTTGATTTGATCTTTGCTATGACTAGTGACTATTTTTTTTTACAATGTTGAGAAATTAAAGAAGTAACTAATTCTAAACTATTTTCTTGAGATTGTACGGTATAGGCTTCAGCTTCTACATAGCGTCTATTACTATCTTGATAGTGCATAAAATAAGGCCGGGTGACATTAGGGGGTGACATTTTTAAACCTAAAGGCTTAACTTCGCCTTTTCCTCCGCAATATTGGGCAACATGAACAGCTTCATGTATTAATGTTGGTTTAGCGATTCCTAAAGAAAATACGATAGGATCAATCAAAACTTGTTTAGTTTTGGGGTTAAATAGTCCGTAACTTCCTCTAACTGGAGTTGCTTCTATTTTCACTTCAAAACCATAATTTTTGAGCTGATTTTGTAATTGTAAAAATTCTTGGTCAGGGGTATTTGTTTGACTGATAATTAATAATGATAAAATCAACATTTTAAGATAAATTTTTTAATACTTATAAGATACAGTTTAAATTTAATTAAAAAAAGTGGTACAGGCATCCTGCCTGTAATTGATTGATAAAAATAATATTGCCTGTAATCAATTTAAAATAATCTTAGCTGTAATCAATTTAAAACTATCTTAGTTGTAATCAATTTAAAAAATCTTGCTTGTAGTAATTAATTTATAGCAACGAGCAGGTTAGTTAGGACATTTCAATCCATTAAGCAAGGGGTTTAAACCCCTTGTTAACGTCCTAATCATCTTGGCGACTGCTGTAAAACAATCTTATGAAAATAAGACAGGTTGGAGGCCTATCCCACAGAGCTAAAATAAAAAAATACATAAAATAAATTTGCCAATGAGAGAAAAGAGAATCAAAAAGCATAATGATATAATATTGAACACTAAATCATAAAAAGAATTAAGAGATAATGAGTCAAAAAATTATTGAAATTTTACGACAAGGAAAACCTTCAGAAAAAGTCAAAGTAAAAGGTTGGATTAGGACGAAAAGAGAATCAAAAAAGTTTGCTTTTATCGAATTAAATGATGGTTCATCTTTAGCCAATTTACAGATAATTATTAATGATAATTTAGAAAAATATGACAGTTTTATTAAGCAATTAAATACTGGCGTTTCTGTCGCAATTGAAGGTATTTTAGTTGCATCTCCTGCTAAGGGACAAAATATCGAATTACAAGCAGAGTCTCTCGTTATTTATGGTGATTCTAATCCTGAGACTTATCCTTTACAAAAAAAGCGACATTCGTTAGAATTTTTGCGAACTTTAGGGCATTTAAGAGGGCGTACAAATACTATGGGGGCGGTAATGCGAGTTAGAAATGCTTGTGCTACTGCTATTCATCAATTTTTTCAAGAAAAGGGTTTTTTATGGGTTCATACGCCTATTATAACGGCGAGTGATTGTGAAGGTGCGGGGGAATTATTTACAGTAACTACTTTTAATTTAGACTCTATTGCTAATAGTAATAAGCCAAAAATTGACTATGATCAAGACTTTTTTGGTCGTCATGCTTATTTAACAGTAAGTGGTCAATTAGAGGCGGAAATTATGGCCATGGCTTTTCAAAATGTTTATACTTTTGGACCTACTTTTAGGGCTGAAAATTCTAACACTTCTCGACATTTAGCTGAGTTTTGGATGGTTGAACCAGAAATGGCTTTTTGTGATTTGGAAGGCGATCAAAATTTGGCTGAAGAATTTTTAAAATATATTTTCAATTATGTTTTAAATAAGTGTCCTGAAGATATGCAATTTTTTAATGACAGAATCGATAATTCTGTTTTAAATACCTGTGAAAATATTATTAATAATCAATTTGAACGTATTACTTATACGGAGGCTATTTCTTGGTTAGAAAAAGCCGATCGCCAATTTGAATATCCAGTAGAATGGGGAATTGATTTACAATCTGAACATGAACGTTATTTAGCGGAGGAATTATTTAAAAAACCAACTATTGTTACTAATTATCCCAAAGAAATTAAGGCTTTTTATATGCGTTTAAATGATGATAATAAGACGGTAGCGGCGATGGATGTGTTAGCACCTAAAATCGGCGAAATCATTGGCGGCTCCCAAAGAGAAGAGCGATTAAGCATCTTAGAATCAAGAATTGATCAAGCGGGGATTAATAAGGAAGATTTATGGTGGTATTTAGATTTACGCCGTTATGGAAGTGTACCTCATGCTGGTTTTGGTTTGGGTTTTGAAAGATTGGTGCAATTTATGACTGGAATGAGTAATATTCGAGATGTGATTCCTTTTCCTCGTACTCCTATGAGTGCCGAATTTTAATTAAATATACAAGTATCATACTTGTATGACTTCTAGTTATTAAATTCTATGCCTTTAATTTAATTGAAAATGAATAAAAATCAAATTTTTCTAGTCTTATTAGTGTTTGTACCTATTTCGATCGCCGCTCATTTTTTCCATTGGAGTGAATCGGTAATATTTTTAACTTCTGCCATGGCGATCGTACCTTTAGCAGCCTTTATGGGTGAAGCGACTGAAGAGATTGCTGTAGTGGTGGGGCCACAATTAGGTGGTTTATTAAATGCTACCTTTGGTAATGCCACAGAATTAATTTTAGCCATAGTAGCACTGAAACAAGGTTTAATTGGAGTGGTAAAAGCTACTTTGACGGGTTCGATTATTGGTAATTTATTGTTAGTGATGGGATTTGCCATGTTTTTAGGGGGAATTCGTTATAAAGAACAGAATTTTCAACCCATTGCCGCCCGTCTTAACGCTTCTACTATGAACTTGGGCGTTGTTGCCATTTTATTGCCAACAGCCGTTAATTATACTTCTACGGGCATTAATCAAATAACCTTAGAAAAATTATCATTGGCGATCGCCATAGTATTAATTATCGTTTATTTATTATCCCTATTTTTCTCCATGAAAACTCACTCTTATATTTATGAAGTGGGAATGGCTGAGAATGAAGGAGAAACAGAAGCCGAAACTATTACACCAGAAGAAGTTAATTTATGGTTTTGGGTAGGCATACTACTTATAGTAACTATCGGTGTGGCCGTGGAATCAGAATTATTAGTTAACTCTTTAGAAAAAGCCACCGAAGATTTAGGATTACCAACCTTATTTACGGGGGTAATATTTTTACCAATTATCGGAAATGCAGCTGAACACGCTACAGCTATTACTGTGGCTTTAAAAAATAAAATGGACTTATCCGTATCCGTAGCAGTAGGTTCGAGTCTTCAAATCGCTCTATTTGTAGCACCCGTTTTAATAATTATTGGTTGGTTTATAGGGCAACCGATGGATTTAAACTTTAATCCTTTTGAATTAGTAGCCGTTGCTGTTGCGGTGTTCATCGCTAATTCAATTAGTTCAGATGGTAACTCTAATTGGCTAGAAGGCATACTTTTATTAGCAACTTATGTAATTATTGCTTTAGCCTTTTTCTACCATCCTCTTATTGAAGGATTAACTTAATTGTAATCAACAAATTTGCTAAGGAAAAGATTACTTGCTCCTATTCTTAGACTTAAATATCTTTAAAATAAAATTTTTATTTTGGTGAATACTTAGTAATCATTTTTGGCGATCGCCTTATCATAAAACATAAGTTAGCAATAAAAAAAAGATAGATAGAGATAGCACTCGCCACGATACTTAGCACACTAACAAGGGGTTTAAACCCCTTGCTTAAAGCAATTCAAAAGCATCAATTACCTATTACCCATTACCCATTACCTATCACCCATTGCCCATTACCCATTACTCATTACCTATTAAATATGACTCATAATTATACGACTAATACGCAAATTCCTTGGAATCAAGAAGATACTGACGAAGAAGATTATTTTGATTATTTTTATGATCAACCGGGTAGTGAACCTGGTACAATAATGCTCGATCCTAAGGCTATACCTTCCACCATTATTTTGACAGAATATACACCAGAAAAAGCCACTCGTCAATTTAATGTGATGCCCCATGACTGTGAAGATTGCATTAATAATCATAATATTTCTTGGGTTGACATTCAAGGGTTAGGCACTCATGAATATTTAATTAAAATTGCCGAAATTTTCAAATTACACCCTTTATTATTAGAAGATGTGGTTAATGTGCCACAACGCCCTAAAATAGAAGATTATAAAGATAAATTATTAATTATTGCTCATTATGTAACCCCTACTTATAATGAAGACGGATTTGTTACTCAACAAGTAGGATTTGTGTTAGGAAAAGAGTATTTAGTCACTTTTCAAGAAGATAAAAATGACTGCTTTAATCCTGTTGGCGATCGCCTAAAAATAGCTAAAGGAAAATTAAGAACATCGGGAGTTGACTATTTAACCTATTTATTATTAGATGCTATCATTGATAGCTATTTTCCAGTTTTAGAAGATTATGGCGAAAGAATAGAAGATTTAGAAGATAGAATTATTCTTAATCCTAGTAAACATACTTTACAAGATGTTTATGATGTTCGCCGAGAATTACTATCTTTACGTCGTTCTATTTGGCCTCTTCGTAATGTTTTAAATATTTTAATTCGTGATGATAATGATTTAATTAGTGCAGACGTACAAATTTATTTACGAGATTGTTATGATCATGTTATTCAAATTTTAGATATTATCGAGACTTATAGAGAATTAGCGTCTAGTTTAATGGATGTTTATTTATCTTCCATGAGTAATAAAATGAATGAGGTTATGAATGTATTAACAATTATTTCAACTATTTTTATACCTCTAACTTTCATTGCTGGAGTTTATGGTATGAATTTTGAAAATATGCCCGAATTATCAGGTCAATATAATTATTTCATCTGTTTAATTGTTATGCTCTTAATTGGTATTGGTTCGATTATTTTCTTTAAAAAAAGAGGTTGGTTTAATTTATTTTCTCAAAAATTACCTGTAGCTAATAAATGAAAAATAATTTGTTGCTGATTCAGATTATTAATGATAGGGAAAAATAAAATGTCAAAATTCCCCCATGATGAATTTGTCAAAGAATACATACCAGAATTATGTAAGCAATATGGTATAACAACTTCGGGCAAAGTCGTTAGTAGCGAAAGAAGAGAAATAGACGTTTTTTTTGAACCAATTAAACCTCAAATTAATCAAGCCCTTGAAACCCTTGGCTTATTAGGCAAAATCATTCAAACTACTTGCTTATTAGAATTTTATCGTAATGCGGTCACTCCAGAGCAAATTAGAGAATGTATCAGTAAATTATTTGATTTGAGACAAAACGAAATCAGAAAAATCAAACGAGAAAATATTACCGCCAAAGACAATCCTAGATTATGGATAATAACACCTACCATTTCTGACAAAATAAGTAGTTAGACAAAATTAATTACATAGTTGGTTCCAACTTCTCTTAGGAT
>CAZWLZ010000256.1:0-5457 GCA_964634505.1 uncultured bacterium
TTTACTTCTTGACTAACTTTGTTAACTTCTTGACTAAGAGAAGTAATTTCTTTATGAGTCTGTTCAGATTGTTCTTTTAAAAATTGCTCCATTTCTTGAAAACGTTTCTCAGATTCTTGAGATTGCTCTTTAATAATACGCTCCGTTTCTTGAAAACGTCTCTCCGTTTCTTTTTGAGATGCTACTAATTCCCCTAATAATTCCCATACTTCTGCTGCTGTTGATGCCATAATTTTCTCCTTAAATTTTTACTCTCTCCATTAGACTTTATTTGAGTACAGTTGGCGATCGCCAACAAAATTATCGCCATTAATATTATCGCCATTAAAATTATTGTGGGATGGGCTTCCTAGCCCGTCCTTTCTTAAAATTAATGCTTCTAGCCTCTTCTTTTTTAAGATGGATAACAGGATTAATTGGAATAACAGGCAGGATGCCTGTTTCACAAGAGTTAAAAGATTTGTTATTCATTATAGTAAGATTTATTAATCCTAATTGTTTGAAGTCGATTATGATCAGTTTTTATAATAGTAAATTTTAAATTATCAAAAGTTAAAGTTTCACCTTGAAGAGGTATTTTTTGCCAATGATAAGATAAAAAACCTCCTAAAGTCTGATAATCATCAAGTAAAGGTAAATTTAATTTTAATTTCTCATTTAATTCCTCTACATTTATTTGAGCAGAAACAATTGAATTATATTGATCAATTTTCTTAATGAAAGAAACGTCAAGAGAATTATGCTCTATTTCAGTGCCAATAATTTCATTAACTAAATTTTGTCTAGTAACTAAACCAGAAGTGCCTCCATATTCATCAACAATCATCACCATTTTTAAACGATTGTTTTGCATTAAAGGCAATAATTGACTTAACAGAGTTGAAGATGCCACAAAATGAATCGGTTTAATCAAAGTAGTAATATTATCTTCTAAAGTTAATGTGCCTTTTGCTAAATTAAAAGCTAAGTCTTTTAAATCAACCATTCCTTGAATATCATCTAAGGATTCATTTTGTACTGGATAGCGAGAAAATTTAGTTTCAGCAACGCTATCTAATAAATTGTGACAAGTAGAATCTTTAGTTAAACTTTTGATATTCATACGAGGAGTCATAACTTCTTCGGCTTCTACATCTCTTAAATCAAAAATATTATTTAATAATTCTCTTTCTTCCGAATCTAAACCTAATAATTCTCTTTCTGTATTAATAATTAACTGTAATTCTTCTGGAGTAACTTGTTTATACCAACCCTGCCCTGTATATCTTATACCAATTAACCCTAATAAAAAACGAGTTGATTCATTTAAAATTATAATTAAAGGATTAAAAACTCTCTGAATAACGATACTGGCGGGTGCTAAAAAACGGGCAATTTGTTCTGAATAAATTAACGCCACCGATTTTGGGCAAAGTTCTCCTAAAACTATCTGTAAATAAGCGATTAAAATAAAAGCAATAACAATAGATACAGAATGAATTAATTCATTTCCGAGAGGAGGTAAAAAAGGTAATTTATTTATTAAGTATTGAATAAATACAGCCATGGTATTCTCTCCAATCCAACCTAAGGCTAAACTTGAAAGAGTAATACCTAATTGAGTAGTTGAAAGCAGTCTGTCTAAATTACGTTGTAAAGATTGAACAGTTTGTGCTAAAGAATCTCCCTCAGAGACTAAATGATTAATTCTTGATCTTCTTACTGAAACAATAGAAAATTCAGTAGTCACAAAAAAAGCATTAATAGCAATCAATAAAAAAACTGATAGTAAGCGAAATAATATATCTTCCCTACTCATGTAATATAGTTTATCTCAAAAAATAGATTGTATTGTCAAACATATATTTATAAAGAATTTAGCAAAAATTGGTTATTTCAAAATTAAATTATGGAATTTATTAAAAATTTTTTGAGCGAAAGTTTATTATATGTATCTTCAATTTTAACTAAATGTTTTTATATTTAATAATTAATTAGATTGATTATTTTTTCTTGCCTGTTGTTGGGCATAAACAGAATCATAAACTTGAACTAAAATATCTTTTTCGTTAATAATTTTAAAACCTTCTTTTTTTGTTTGTTTGATCTTATTTTGTTTGGCTATTTTTTGAGCTGGATTTTCTTGGGGTGATTTTACTGCGGATAAGGCTTGTTCGCCAAACTGATAGGCTATAATACAACTAAGAATCCCTACGCCAAAACCACTGATCAGTATTAAAATTAATATAAGAGAATTTGTATTATTTTTTTTCATTTTTTTTATTTTCTTGACAAAAACCATCATTTATGATTTATAATTATTAGAAGGTAGATTTTACCAGGATTGGCCGAGCGGTTGAGGCAACGAACTCATAATTCGTACCAGACAGGTTCAACTCCTGTATCCTGGATTGTTTATTCAGATTTATTATTCACTTCCAAGATAGGAAGGATTTTGTTGAAGTGAACTGGTAAAAGGATTTGGTAAATCTCTAGTTCTGATAGTTGGTTCTCTTTGTTCTAATTGTTTAAAATAATCTTTGACTACTGCATTTAGTAAAATAGAATCTCTAACAATACTATTTTCAGAATAAGAGCCTTCTGGAAAATTTTTAAACCCAAATATTAAGTTTAGTTGTCCTTCAATGGAGACTTGTTCAGCAAAACTGCCACTATTGCTAAAAAAACTTCTATCTATTAATTCGTTTACACCAAGGGGATAAACAGCTTTTACATTATTCGGTTTGATTTCTTCTGCTTTTACTTCATTTACAACTAAAGTAGAAGTCAAAATTAGCCCTAAGACAGAAAGTGATTGAAAAAATTTATTTGACATTGCTTTAATCCTTGTTACAATCTAGTTTGTTTAAATAGTAGTTTAATATAAAATAACTCTTATGCTAAATATTTTACAATCTCCACGCCAAATTTTGTTAGATTTATTTATTAATTTTGCTTATCAAGAGGGAGACTTTGTACTTTCTTCAGGACAAAAAAGCAATTTTTATCTTAATGGTAAGGAGGTTACTTTAAGAGCTGAAGGTGCTTTGGCGATCGCCAATTTAATATTACCGTTATTGCCCGAAAATACCGCAGCCGTGGCAGGATTAACTTTGGGGGCTGATCCGATAGTTTCGGCGGTTAGTGTGGTGTCTGCTTATCAAAATCGACCGATTTCGGCTTTAATTATTCGCAAGGAGGCTAAAGGGCATGGAACTAAAGCTTATATTGAAGGACCTAATTTAGAGCAAGGAGCAAATGTAGTAGTGTTAGAGGATGTAGTAACAACGGGCAAGTCGGCGATGTTGGCAGTAGAACGTTTACAAAATGCTGGTTACAATGTTAAACAGGTGATTTCTTTAGTCGATCGCCAAGCGGGAGGAGCTGAATTTTATCAGTCTCAAGGTTTAATTTTTCAAAGTCTTTTTACTTTAGATGAGATTCAAACGGCTTGGAAAAATAAGTAAGATTTTTTTAGACAAATTTTGTTAAGATTACTATAATTTTGAGTTAGTTATTAAATAAAGAAAAAGTAAAGTAAGGATGATAATTGTTCAAAAATACGGTGGTAGTTCAGTTAAGTCACCCGAGAGGATTAAAGCTGTTAGTGAAAGAATTTATCAGGCTACCCAAAACGGAAATCAAGTGGTAGTCGTGGTTTCTGCTATGGGTAAAACCACTGATACTTTAGTTCATTTAGCAAAAGAAGTTTGTTCTAATCCTCATGGTAGGGAGATGGATATGTTACTATCTACTGGCGAACAAGTTTCTATGGCTTTACTGGCTATGGCTTTACAAGAGTTGGGGAATCCTGCTATTTCTTTGACTGGGGCTCAAGTAGGTATTTTTACTGAGGCACACCACAATAAAGCTCGTATTTTAGAAATAAAGACTGATCGTATTAAAAAACATTTGAATAAAGGTGAAGTTGTTGTCATAGCTGGTTTTCAAGGAATTTCTCATGCTGAAGAGTTGGAAATTACTACTTTAGGCAGAGGCGGTTCGGATACTTCCGCAGTGGCGATCGCCGCCGCATTAAAGGCTGATTTATGTGAAATATATACGGATGTACCAGGTGTTTATACTACTGATCCTCGTATTGTACCATCTGCGACTCTTTTAAAAGAAATTACTTGCGATGAGATGTTAGAATTGGCTAGTTTAGGGGCAAAAGTTTTGCATCCTCGAGCGGTGGAAATTGCTCGTAATTATGGTGTTAATTTAGTAGTAAGATCAAGTTGGAATAACGATCCGGGTACAAAAGTTACTTCTTCTATTCTTGGCGATCGCCCTTTAATTGGCTTAGAAATTACTAAGGCGGTGGACGGGGTTGAATATGATACAGATCAAGGTAAAATCTCTCTATTAAGAGTGCCTGATAAACCGGGTATAGCGGCTCGTTTATTTACGGAAATTGCTCGTCAAAATATCGACGTTGATTTAATTATTCAATCTATTCATGAAGGAAATACGAACGATATTGCCTTTACTGTAGTTAAAAATATTTTACCTCAAGCCCAAGCAGTTTCAGAGGCGATCGCCCCTATTTTAGGTACGAAGAATACAGATATTATTACTGAAGAAAAAATCGCCAAAATTGCCATTAGTGGTGCAGGAATGATTGGTAGACCGGGTATAGCCGCCACTATGTTTAGTACTTTGGCTAAAGCAGGTGTTAATCTTCAAATGATTTCAACCTCAGAAGTAAAAGTAAGTTGTATTATCAAGGAAAATGATTGTAATATGGCGATCGCATCTTTATGTGAAGCCTTTGAAATTGATTCTTCTTTGTTAAGTTTAGCAAATGAAAGTAGCGATCAGAAAAATAAATTAATGCCCGTTAGAGGAATAGCTTTAGATGAAAATCAAGCCCAACTAGGTATTTTATTTGTCCCAGATTTGCCGGGTATGGCCGCTAAAATTTTTACCGTTTTAGCTGATGCCAATATTAGTGTTGATATGATTATTCAATCTCAACGTTGTCGCATAGTTGATGATATTGCTAGAAGAGATATTGCTTTTACCGTAGCCGAAAATGATGCCCAATTAGCTAGTGAAGTGTTAGAAAAAATCAAATCAGAAATAGGTTTTCAACAAATTTCTATCAATAAAAGTATTGCTAAATTGAGTATAGTTGGTGCAGGTATGGAAAGAAATCCGGGCGTTGCAGCTCGTTTTTTTACAGCCTTAGCCACAGAAAAAATCAATATTTTGATGATTACCACCTCAGAAATTAAAGTTAGTTGTGTAATTGATCAAAATCAAGGACAAAATGCTTTAAAAGTAGTCCATGAAGCCTTTAATTTAGGGGGAATAACTCAGTTAACAGTGCCTTCCAAAGAAGATTAAAATTGAATTAATAAAAAAATGAGATGGGCAATTCCCCCCTTTTTTAAGTGCAGGGCTGTTTCATTATAAAATTTCTGATTTGTATAAAGTAAGAATTAATGAGTAATAAGTAATAAGTTTTTTATTATA
>CAZWLZ010000257.1:0-5443 GCA_964634505.1 uncultured bacterium
TTTCCCCCATTCTCCCTATAATTATCGCTTTTTCTTTAGAATGAAACAACCCTGCTTTTAAAGGGGGCTTTTTTTGACACAATCGGGATACCTGTGGAGGGCAATTTTATAATTTTTTATTCTTAAATTGATTTAAACTCCCGAATACTCCAACACCCTATTATTTTTGTGCTGGTGCTCCCTCCTTAGGTGCTTCAGCAGGGGAAGCTGGGAAAAATTGAGGATCGATAGTAATGGTAAAATCAGGAGTTATGGTATCAGCTACTTTCGCTACTTTTTCAACTACATTAAAAGGCAAAGGCACATAACCTAAATCAGAAGCTACTTTCTGCCCATAAGTTAGACCGTATTGAATAATTGCTTCCATGGCGATCGCCTTATTAGGATTATCATAGGTTTTATAAGCTAAAATCCAAGTATAAGTAACAATAGGGTAAGAATTAGCACCCGTTGGATCAGTTATAAATGCTCGTAAATTCTCTGGTAATTCTACATTAGCAAGGGCTTTCGATGAAGTTTCTTCACTAGGAAAAACGAATTTTCCCTCTTTATTTTCTAAAGAAACCATAGGAATGCCATTTTGCTTAGCAAAACCATACTCCACATAACCGATCGAACCTTCATTTTGTTGAATAATTGCGGTTACTCCTTCATTGCCTCTACCCCCTAAAAATCTAGCACCAGCAGCTCCCCATTGAACTGCTGTACCCTGACCTACATTCTTACTCCAAGTCTCACTAATGGCTGATAAATGCTTAGTAAATACCCCTGTAGTACCGCTACCGTCAGAACGATGTACAAAAGTAATGGGGCGATCGGGTAAAGTAACACCCGGATTATCTTTAACTATTTGAGCATCATTCCACCGAGTAATTTTACCCAAAGCGATATTGACATAAGTTTCCCTACTTAATTGCAATTTTTCAACTCCGGGTAAATTATAAGCAAAAACGATCGCCCCAGCCGTAACGGGTAACAGCACAACGCCACGATTAACTTTAGCGATTTGTTCGTCTGTCATGGCTATATCACTAGCCCCAAAATCGATGGTATTAGTAAGAAATTGCTCTATTCCAGCACCACTACCTACGGATTGATAATTGACTTGTAATTTGGGAATTTTTTGATTTAATAACACGAACCAATTTTGGTATAAAGGAGCAGGAAATGTAGCTCCAGCCCCTGTTACACGTACAGTATTTTTAAAAGGTACTGATAATGATAATGTATCGCTGGTGGTTGCTTCTCGATTACCGCCAACGCCTCCACAGGCAGTTAAACTTAAAATCATTATTCCTATGGATAAAATTGCAATCCAGTTTTTTTGTTTTTGTAACATTATTTTTAACTAATTTGATTTGTGTTTCTCGTTTTAAATCATAAAGTAACAATTCTATTTTTAGGTAAAGGAAAAGTTAACAAGTTTTTTTTTGAACAAGTTTTAGGTAATAGGGTATTGATCTATTGGGGCGTTAGGGATTGGGTATTCAATTTACCTTAAATAAACTGATGAATACAATTTGATAGCAGTAGCCAAGATGATTAGGAGGTTAACAAGGGGTTTAAACCCCTTGCCCTTATGGATTGAAATGTCCTAACTAACCTGTCCGTTGCTATAGTAAAAAATAATGCTTTAAAAACTAATTTTTCCTAAAAAATATTACCAAAATAGATTAAACTTTTAATGAGTATTAATACCTAGTTTTATGTTGATTAGGAAAAATAATTTGAAATTTTCAGCCTGTGTAATATTAATCAAAACTGATGAAAACTTTAGCAAACAAGCAAGTTTTGATCTAGAAAGTAGGGGTTATAAGACTGTTTGTTGTACTGATTTTGACGAGGGATTAAGGCAAATTTCTCAACTCAATCCAGTAATGGTTATTGTAGATTATACTAATATCAAAAAAAAAGAAATTAATTTTTGTCGTAAAATTAGAAAAAAATTTTTAAAGGTCATTTTACTATTAGTTTTTAATTCGGCTACTTTAGATGCTAGGATAATATCCTTGGAAACGGGGGCAGATGATTTTTTAGAAAAACCGTATAAATCAAAGCAATTTTTGAGTTTGTTATCTTTATATGTAAAATGTTTAAATCCTGTTAATAATGATAACCAATTAAATTTTGGTGAATTAAAATTAGATTTAACTAACCATCAACTTAAGATTAAAGGGGAAACTATTAATTTGACTCTCAAAGAATTTCAATTATTAAAATTTTTTATGATTAATCCAGACGAAATTTTAAGTAAAGAAAAAATTTTAGAGAATGTTTGGGGTTATGATTTTGAAGGCGAATCTAATATTATTGAGGTTTATATTCGTTATTTGCGTCGTAAATTAGAAAAAGAAGGACAAAAACAGTTACTGCAAACTGTCAGAGGATTAGGTTATATTTTGAGAAAATCTTAATTTAGCTATTTATGGCGATCGCCATAAGAAAAATTTTTTCACCATAATTGGATGCTATTTTAAAGAATCAATTTTTAAAAATTGAAATCATCACTAATCATGATCAAGGTTAATGCTAAATGAATAATAAATTAAATACTATTTTTTTATGTCTCAGTTTATTCTTGATTGGTTGTACAAGTGTTTTGCAATCAACATCAAATATCAAAGAAAATAACTCATCTTCATCAGACCTTACCATAAAAGTAGCAAATGAAGCTCAAAATTTGCCTATTTCGGCCAAAGCAATCATCAGTAATAATGAAATTATTGAATTAGAAGTGGCAAAAACTCCCGAGCAACAACAAATAGGGTTAATGTTTCGTGAATCATTACCTACTAATAGAGGAATGTTATTTTCTTTTTCCCCACCACAAATTACTCGTTTTTGGATGAAAAATGTTTCTATTCCTCTTGATATAATTTTTATGAAAGAAGGTAGTATAGTTTACATTGAACATAATACTCCCCCTTGTACCATTGATCCGTGTCCAGTTTATGGCACAAACTCTCCTATTGATACCGTTATAGAATTAAAAAATGGCAAAGCAAAACAGTTAAATTTAAAGATAGGAGATAAAATAAAAATTGAATTTCTTGATAATATTTAACAAATATAAAAAAAATATTAAATTTTGATAAGATTAAGGTGCTTTGTGTAAATTTGTTGTACCATCGAGTTTAACAATTTGATTTTAAAGATTTAAAGATTTTTTTTCACCTTTAAATAATTAAACTTTCTAATTCTAAAACTAAAGTCTTTAATACATTTTTGAATTAGTGAGGTTATTCTATCTATTTTTATTGTGATAAATCTCATCATTGTTTGGTTTGAGGAAGATTAAATATTTACGAATATTAAAAAAAGATATTAAGTCTATTTATTTATTTATTAAGAAGAATAAAATAAATATACTAAAGTTAAGGGTTAATTCTTTGATAGTTTTTTCCTAAAATAACAACTTTAAAGATAATTATATTTTTTTTTAGATATTTTTTGATTAGTTTTTCTACCTAAGAATTATTAATCAATATTGATTTCTAGTCTTTAAAAATACGTTTTTCAATCTCCATTAATTATACAAAGTAAAACTAAATTTTTGTTCTTAATTAATTTAGTTTTGTAATAAAAATCATTTTTAAAAGTATTCTTTTTTATTTTCAATTTATTTAATTATTTATTTACCCAGAAAATATGCAGCCAATTACTTATTCCCGTTTTCTCCAATTTTTACAAGATGAAATAAATCTTCCTCAAGATTCTTTGGCGATCGCCGAAAGAAATTATAATGTAAATGCCGACTCAGTCTCACAAAATGCGGGTATTTTGCCGATGGTTTTATGGCAATATGGATTAATTAACCTCGAACAACTTGATCGAATTTATGACTGGTTAGAAACAACCTAAAAAAGAATGACCATCCCATGATAAAATCTAGGCGTAATAAATTGAAATAAAATTACTTATTGTGAAGGGAAAGTCAGTTGTAATTATAGGTGCAACTTCTAGTATAGCAAGAGCTTTAGGGATTGATTTGGCCAATCAAGGTGCGTCTTTATATTTAATGGCTAGAGATGCTTTTGAGTTAGAAAGAATTGCTCAAGATATAGCTATTCGCTATCAAGTTAAAGTTTTTTGGGGTGTTTTAGAAGCACAAAATTATGATCAACATTCCTTATTAATTGATCAAATAAGAGGAAAATTAGATAGTATCGATGGAATAATAGTGTCTTTGGGAGAATTAGGCAATCAACAAACGGCACAAAGTAATTTTAATGAAGCACAACGTATTATACACTCCAATTATACGGGTGTTGCTTCTATTTTGAGCTATTTTGCCAATTATTTAGAAAATCAAAAACAAGGTTTTATAGTGGGTATTTCTTCGGTAGCAGGAGATAGAGGCAGACAATCAAATTATATTTATGGTTCAGCAAAAGGGGCATTAAGTCTTTATTTACAAGGGTTACGCAGTCGTTTAAGTAAATCAAATGTTCATGTAATGACGGTAAAACCAGGTTTTGTCGATACTAAAATGACTTTTGGAATGTCGGGTTTATTTTTAGTGGCTTCTCCTGATAGCATTGCTACTGGTATTATTAAGGCTTTGGAAAAGCAAAAAAATATTGTTTATCTTCCTAGTTTTTGGTGGTTAATTATGACTATTATTAAATTAATTCCTGAATTTATTTTCAAAAAAATGAAGTTATAAATAACCTACAGCAAATTTATTTTAAAGATGCAAAAAAATAAGTTTTATATGTATGACGGTTTAACTTCTAAGGAAAACGATTTTTTATAAATAATTCAAAATGAATCTATTTACAAGAAAATTCAGGCAAGGGGTTTAAACCCCTTGTTAATTAATGTCCGAATGTTCAATGAAATCAAAAAAACAAACAATTATAGTAATAAATAAAATTTAATAATTAGCCAAGAATTTTAGTCACAATAGTAATAGTTTTATCCTCTAATTTTTGCCAATCTAATTGATAATTATGATCAAATAAATTAGTATCTATTTCTACTAAATTATCTTGCTCTTCTTGGTAATTAATAAAACATATTTGAAAACAGATTTTCCATAGATCATATTTAATAATATCATCACCTTTTTTTAAACATAATAAATAATTAGGAAAAGGGTCATTTATTTCCTCATAACTAATATCTAAATTGTTAATTTCTGTTCGTTTTCTAATATTATCAATAACTCGAATAAAAGTCGGTTGCATTAATATTTCTGCTTGTTCATAACTTAAAGCATCTTTAAATTTTGGTAACATTTTAAGCTGATTCTAAATAAATTTTTGTCTGTAAATTTTATAACTTAAATTAACAATTGTAATTAATTTTTTTAGTTGTTCTTTTCTTCTTTTAATTTGTTGAAAATTATTATTAACTTTGCTAATTTCTAAACCAGTATTTAACACTATTAAAGAGTATTCTTTGATCATTAATTCGGCATGATCTGCCCAATAACTTATGG
>CAZWLZ010000258.1:0-5443 GCA_964634505.1 uncultured bacterium
CTCCTTAGAACGAGATCGAGTTCAAATGCCTCATTTATATGAGCAATTATTCCTACGTTATCGTCAAGAGCCTTTTCGTTCAAAATTATCTTATATCGTACAAAGATTAGAAAATACTAAACAAAGAAATGAATCACTTAAAAATCCAGAAACAAGAAAATCAGTTAAATTAGCCGCCCCAGAAGATGCTATTTATACTAAAAGTGAGGAATTTTTAAAAGAATTAAAATTAATTCAAAATAATTTAAAAGAAACAGGCTTAGAATGTCAAGAATTAAATCAATTAATTAGACAAGTAGAAATTTATGGTTTTCATTTAACTCAATTAGATTTTCGTCAAGATTCCTCTCGTCATTCTGATACTATTACTGAAATTATCCAATATTTGGGAATTTTAGATAAACCTTATAATCAACTTTCAGAGGAAGAAAAAACTAATTGGCTAATCACAGAATTAAAGACTCGCCGCCCTTTAATCCCGGCGGAAATGCCTTTTTCCCCTGAAACTTGTGAAACTATAGATACTTTTTTAACATTAAAAGCACTTCAGAGAGAATTTGGCTTAGAAATATGTCACACCTATATTATTAGTATGACTAATTATGTTAGTGACGTTTTAGAAGTGTTACTTTTAGCCCAAGAAGCTGGACTTTATGAACCGGGTAGCGGTGTTACTACTATTCGCATTGTGCCTTTATTTGAAACGGTAGAAGATTTAAAACGAGCGCCTACGGTGATGCGTGAGTTATTCTCTTTACCTTTATATCGGGCTTGTTTAGCTGGAGGTTATGAAGAAAATTCAATCAATAATCCATCTTTTCCTCAATTAACTCCCTTTAATTTACAAGAAATAATGTTGGGTTATTCTGATAGTAATAAAGATTCTGGTTTTTTAAGTAGTAATTGGGAAATTCATAAAGCTCAAAAAACTTTAATTTTAATTGGTAATGAATATGATGTTGATATTACTATATTTCATGGGCGTGGCGGCTCGGTAGGGCGTGGAGGAGGTCCTGCTTATAAAGCTATTTTAGCCCAACCTGCTTCGACTATAAATGGTCGTATTAAGATTACTGAACAAGGGGAAGTGTTAGCTTCTAAATATTCTTTATCTGAGTTGGCTTTATATAATCTTGAAACTATTAGTACAGCAGTTATTCAAGCTAGTTTATTAGGTAGTGGTTTTGATGATATTGAATCTTGGAATGAGATTATGGAAGAGTTATCTTCTTCTTCTCGTAAAGCCTATCGAAAGCTAATTTATGAAAATCCAGACTTTTTAGATTTTTTCTTGTCTATTACTCCTATTGAAGAGATTAGTAGTTTACAAGTAAGTTCTCGCCCAGCTAGAAGACAGTCGGGCAAAAAAGATTTAAGTGGTTTAAGAGCTATTCCTTGGGTGTTTAGTTGGACACAAAGTCGTTTTTTATTACCTGCTTGGTATGGTGTAGGTACTGCTATTAAAGCATTTCTTGATCAACAAGGAGATTTTAATAAGGAATATATTGATCCTGAAACTCAAGAGGTTTTAACTTCTAACCTTAAGTTATTACGTTCTTTTTATCGTAAATGGCCTTTTTTCAAAATGGTTATTTCTAAGGTGGAAATGACTCTTTCTAAGGTGGATTTACAAATGGCTAGTCATTATCTTACTGAGTTGGCTAAAAAAGAGGATTTACCACGATTTGAGGTTTTATTTGCTCAAATTACTGATGAATATCATTTAACTTGTCAAATGATTTTAAAAATTAATCAGCAACAACGTTTATTAGATGGCGATCGGGATTTACAACGTTCTGTACAATTGCGTAATGGTTCGATTGTGCCGTTAGGATTTTTGCAAGTATCGTTATTAAAACTTTTGCGTCAATATGCTAGTCAACAAAAGGCAGGTTTAATTCATTTTCGTTATAGCAAGGAGGAATTATTAAGAGGAGCTTTACTTACTATTAATGGTATTGCTGCTGGTATGCGAAATACGGGTTGATCAAAATTTTATTACTGGGCTTAACTATTAACACAAAACAAGGGGTTTAAACCCCTTTTCTATTTAGATAGAAAATTTACGAAAACTGGCGATCGCCTCATAATTAAAATAATTAAATTACAAATTTTGATAAACTTCCCCATCATTACGTTTACCAATTTTAAACACTCTAATTTTATCATCCTTAACAGTGTATAAAATGCGATATTCACCTTGATCTACTCGATAACTATATTCAAAACCTTTTAACTTTTTAGAGTCTTGAGGAAAAGGATTTGGTTGTAATGAAAATAATTTCATTGTCACTTGTTTATACTGTTTCAGAGGAATATCATTGAGAGTTTTTAAAACTGATTTTTCCACCAATAATAAATATACTTTACTCATCTTCTTCGCTCATAATATCTTCTAAAGTTAAGCCTCTTTCTGCTAAAACTTGATCAAGTGTATAAAATTCGCCATTACTTTCAGCCATCGCTTGACGTAATTCTTCACAATCTCTAGCATCTTCTAGGGCTTCTTCTAATTGTTGTAAATCAGCATAATTAATAATAGCTATTTTTCCCTTATTTTCGGTTTCAATAATAATTCTTTCGCCTTCTGTTTCAACTTTTTTAACTAATGCTAAAAGATCATCATTATTCACATTTTGATTAACTGTTATCATTATCAATCTCCTCAATCTTAAAAGTTAATTATTGTGATCATAATCCATAATTAATTATATTGGTACAAAAGGCGATCGCCACCTAAACTCTACCCTATTGGCGATTGCCTCTTTTAACTTAAAAATTAAATTATAATCTAACATTAATTAAATTTCTTGCCATTCTCTAGCATCAACAAATAAAGATAAATGCTTTGTATTAGTTGTAGCAACAATAACCTCATGGCCATAATTACTAACTAAAATAGCTTGAGATGCTAAGATAACATCACCATCTAAGGCTTGATTATCAGCAGTTGGTTTACCTTGTTTCCTAGCAGAAGCCCATAATTTGGCGGCTTTTAACATTACTTCTGTAGTAAGAGGAAGATAAATAATTTCTAACTTTAATTGATCTAATTTGTTAATACCTGAAAGTTTATTTGCCCTTAATAATTCTCGTCTAATTTCATAATCTATAATTTCGGGTAAAATTACTTGATAACCTCTTTGAATAATACCTAAAAACCATTGTTGACATTGTATAGCTAAAGGAGTCGCTTTCGGATTAGTAATTAATCCCACTGGTGCAGAATCCAATAAAATAACTTTACCCATTAAATGAAAATACCTTCAAGAGATTCAATAATTTTTAAAGTTTCTTTTTGCTCACTTTCGTCATCTAATTCTGCCCAAGATTGAAATAATTGTTTAATTTTTTCTTGATTTTGCTTACTATTATTGATTTGATTAATAGCCTTATCCCAAGCAGATATATCATTGAGATCCTCAATTGAAATTTTTTGTAATTGTGTCATTAAGCTAGTCTTTTTAACCGGTTTTTCTAAACTACTTAATTTTTCAATCATTCCATAAACTTGATTAAGTTGTTCTTCTGTTAATTTGTTTAATTTTGCTTCAATTATTTGTTTTGTAATCATTGTTATCTAACTCAAATAAAAATTCTATTTAAGATTATAGTCTATAAAAAACGATCGCTACCTAAACTCTACCCTACAGGCGATCGCCAAATCAAACTTTTCTTATCTTAACTAACCTGTTCGTTGCTATATTTATTGATGAAGTTTAAGTGGCGATCAAACTCCTCTAAAAACTACCTGATTTACCATTTCAAATTAACCGAATATTGATTAAAAATACTATCCTTACTAATTAAAAGAGCATTTTCACAATTAGCTTGAGCTATCAAAATTCTGTCAAAAGGATCTTTATGATAAAGAGGTAAATTATCTAAATATAAAACATGATTATTGAATATAGATAATAGTTGAAAATTATTTTCTCTTACTTGGCTTTTAAGAATCTCATCAAGGGATAATTTTAGATTTAGTTTTCCTAAACTTGATTTTATTTGCATTTCCCAAATAGTAGCCACACTCACAATTTTCAAATTATTAGGATTAGTTAATAATTCCATTGCTGTAAATGATAAATTATCGGGGCTACTATCCCACCAAATAAAAGTATCAGTATCAAGTAATAATTTCAAAATTGTTCCCCTAACCAAAAACTATCAGATAAAGGCTCATCAAAATCCTCAGCCATAGAAATTGCCCCTAAATGTAATCCTGGTTTTGGTATTTTTGTCTCTTGAAATTTCAAGGCACTTTGGGCATCTAATAAAGGAGTTAATTTTGCTTCTTCCATTGCTTGATTTAAACAATAATTTTCTAAATATTCGGGTAATTCATCATCATTATTGATCTCATTGGGGATGATTTTTTCCCATATTTCGATGGGAATAACTACCGCTTTTTTATTCCCGTTTATATCTGTTAAATATTCGACATTTTTCATAATTAATAATTGTGACTACTTTATGACTATTTTAGTCTAACTTTTTTGTCTGATTTATAAACACGATCGCCAATCAATCTTCCCTTTTAAAATTCTAATTTTTGCTATAATCGCATCTACTGTCTATAACATCCTAAAAATATGACTGTTTATAATGAAATATTAAATCAAATTCAAACTCTTAGTATTACCGAGCAAAATCGCCTCTTTCAAGAGTTAAAAAAACATTTTGATAATTGTGATAATTTAGATGATGATTTTACTGATGAAGATTTAGCCGAGTCTCAGTCACAATGGCAAAATTATCTTAAAGGTAATGATCAAGGTAAATCTCTCCAAAGTATTGAATTAGAATTATTTGGAGAAGAAGTTGAATAACTGGGATTTAATTATTCTTAAACAAGCTGAAAAATATTTGAAAAAATTAAATCCCTCTGATCAAAAACGAATTATTCAAAGTTTAAAATTATTGATTCAAGATCAAAGTTTAGTTGATATTAAACCATTAAAAGGACGATTAGAGTAGCGTTTAAGAGTGGGAGATTTTCGTATTTTATATAGAGAAGATCACGATCATAAAGCTTATGTTGTGACAAAAATTAAATCTCGTGGTGATATTTATAAATAAAACGATCGCCACCTAAACTCCACCCCACAGGCGATCGCCACCTAAACTCCACCCCACAGGCGATCGCCGACTAAACTCCACCCCACAGGCGATCGCCGACTAAAACTTGCTTAAAAAAAAATGATAAAATGCTATAATCCAATCAAACTAATTTATCAAACACTTTAATAATATAAGATAGTTATGACTATTGAACAAATTGAAAAAGCTATTTTGAATCTTTCTGAAAATGATTTTACTAAGTTACGAAATTGGTTATTAGACTTAGATTATTTGCAGTGGGATAAACAATTAGAACAAGATATTAACGAAGGAAAATTAGATGCTTTAGCTAAAGAAGCCCTTGCTGAATTTGAAGCAGGAG
>CAZWLZ010000259.1:0-5422 GCA_964634505.1 uncultured bacterium
TGTTCGGGAGTAAGTATTTCCTTCCATTCTTGTTCAGTTTTTTGTACTTTATAAGCCATAATTATAAGATAATTTCTCTTGTTTAAATTTGCTTAATTCTATCAAGAAATTTAAGTTTAGTGAAAGTTTTAATAAGAAGGTATTAACTATGGCAATATTTGTTCCACAATTAAAACAACTAGGATATTTAGATGAGATTAACTTTACTGTCGTTATTGTAGGCTCAAGAAAAATGGGAACTGATGACGATCATGGTAGTGGAATTTGGAATATTTTTGCCCCCAATTTAACAATTTATGGTTTCGATGCAGATGAAGATGCTTGTAATTTAGCCAACCAAGAAATAGAGAAAAAAGCTATTAATTGGCAAGAAAAACATTTCCCGATCGCCCTTTCTGATACCATTGGTGAATCAACTTTATATGTCACCAATGGCGTTGATTGTTCTTCTCTTTATCTCCCCAATGAAAATTATTTATCTCGGTTTTCTGCTTTAAATAATCATATAAAATTAGATTTTTCTTTAGAAATAGAAACTACTACTTTAGATGCTTTTTGTCAAGAAGAAAATATTAAAAATATTGATTTTTTATATTTAGATATTCAGGGAGCAGAATTAAAAGTCTTAAACGGAGCAAAAAATCTTCTTAATCAATCTATTTTGGGAATACAATTAGAAGTAGAATTTGCTAGTTTATATCAACAACAACCTTTATTTTCAGATGTTGATCCTTTTTTAAGAGCTAATAAATTTAGCTTATTTGACTTAATGACAGATCATCCCATGAGTCGTTGCCCCCGTGCCATTTCTCCTATTTATTCAACGAAAAAAATTGGTCAATTGTTATGGGCAGATGCGTTATATTTACGAGATTCATTATTAGAAAATAGTCTTAATTTTTGTCAAAATCCTGAACAACTTTTCAAATTAGCTTGTATAGCTGATATTTTAGATTATCCTGATTATGCCTTAGAATTATTAATTTATATCTCTACAAAATATGGTGATAATTTAGCCTATAAATTTGATTCAATTATTGACAATTGTTTAAAATCTTTAGAATAAAGTTATTTGTTAATATATACAAACTAATATCTAACACCTAATTAATTTTCTAAACGAGAGAATTGTTCAGCAATATTTGACCCTGTAAAATTAGCTACCCAGCCATCTGGATTATTAAATAAACGAATTACGATAAAATTAGGATTTTCTCCCATATCAAACCAATGAGGAGTATTAGCTGGTACACTGATTAAATCTCCTTTAGTGCATAACACTTCAAATACTTTATTTTGAATATGTAAACTAAATAAACCTTCTCCTGCTACAAAAAAACGAACCTCATCTTCACTATGAGTATGTTCGGCTAAAAATTTTGTTCTAAAGGCTAATTTATTCGGATTATCGCTGGTGAGACTGAGGGCATCTACTGACTGATAACCATTTTGATCAATTAATCGTTGAATATCCTTTTGATAAGTTGCTAAAATTTCTTCTTGATTCGCACCTAGATTAATACTATTATCTGTTTGCCATTGTTCAAAATTAACCCCTACTTGATTTAATTGATCAATAATTTTGGTAATTTTGTCTGTTTGGTTAACAATGTCATCACTATTAAAAATAGTAGTATGAGAGTCATTATCTTGAAATATTTTTAAAGCAGTCATTTTAAACCTCTGATTTTGATAAGTTCTAATTCACATTCTAATAAATATTCGATCGCCTCTAAATGACGTAAAGCCTCAGTCATATCTTTTCCCCAAGTATAAAGTCCATGGCCTTTAATCAAATAACCCCAACAAGGAATATCTTTTTTTAGATAATTAATAACCTCTTGGGCTAAAATAGGTATATCTTGGGTATTCTCAAAAATAGGTATTTCAATGCTAGTATCATGGGTAGAAATTCCATTGAATACCTTTAATAATTCATAACCTTTTAATTGTAAACTTGGTTTATCGATCAATAAACCTAATACATTATTAGTGACAGAATGAGTATGTAACACATTATTAATACTTGAATCCCAAAGGTATAAAGTGGTATGTAATAAAGTTTCTGCTGAAGGAATTTTTTCGTCAATCGGATTACCCTCTAAATCCACAACCATAATATCAGAGGGAGTTAAATATCCTTTATGTTTCCCTGAAACAGTTATGGCACAATATTCTGGAGAAACTTTTTGCGAAAAATTACCACTGGTAGCAGGTATCCAACCCTTACTATTTAAGAAATTGCAAGTTTTAATAATATTTTGACTAGCTTCATTAAAATCAACTGGTGAGTATATATTCAATTAATTCCCCGTAAA
This sequence comes from uncultured bacterium, assembly GCA_964634505.1. Taxonomy (GTDB): domain Bacteria; phylum Cyanobacteriota; class Cyanobacteriia; order Cyanobacteriales; family Cyanobacteriaceae; genus CAZWLZ01. Next base: position 2,319 of record CAZWLZ010000259.1, read on the forward strand.
TATGGTATTCTAAATTATTTTAATGGTATAAGCCTTTTTTAGTCAATTATTTATTGTTGATTGTTCATTGCTACAATAGCTTGTTAAAATTAAATCTAAGATAAATTAAAAAAATTCTACAATAATTACAATAATAATTTAGATGCCTGGAGAACTATATCACTTAATAGCCTTTTTAGTATCCATGACCGTAGTTTTATGGAGTACTCCTGTGGTCAAAACTATTGGTTTAAAAGGGGGACACGTTGATCGTCCTGATGCAAGAAAAGTTCATCGACAACCGATAGTACGCATTGGTGGTATAGCAATTTTTGGAGGCACAACCATCGCCTTATTAATTGTATGGTGGTTAGGCGGTTTTGGTTTATTACCTCCTGATAAGGATGCGGAAATTTGGGGAGTAACCATAGGGGGAATTTTCTTTTTTTGTATTGGCTTAGCTGATGATTTATTTAGTCTTTCTCCTTCTTCACGATTGCTTTTACAAACGATTGTAGCTACTTTTGCTTGGTGGAAAGGGGTTAAAATTGATTTTTTATCGATTCCTTTTTATGATTTAATTCATCTAAATCAATGGTGGCTTAGTTTGCCTGTTACTATTATTTGGTTAGTTGGCATGGTAAATGCTATTAATTGGATTGATGGTTTGGATGGATTAGCGGCAGGAGTTTCAGGCATAGCAGCCGTGGTAATGTTAATTGTAAGTCTTTTTATGGATCAACCAGCGGCAGCTTTAATTGCGGCGGCTTTGGCTGGTGGTGCTTTAGGTTTTTTACGATACAATTTCAATCCCGCCCAAATTTTTATGGGGGATGGCGGTGCTTATTTTATTGGTTTTCTGTTAGCTGGAGTAGGGGTAATTGGATTAGCAAAAACGGCAGCAGTTACAGCAGTTATTTTACCTTATGTGATTTTAGCTGTGCCAATTGTGGATATGTCGATCGTGATTATTTCTCGTGTAAGTAAAGGAAAATCGCCTTTTTTAGCGGATAAAAGTCATATTCATCATCGATTGTTAGAGGCTGGTATTTCTCAACGATTAACGGTTTTATTTATTTATGCTTTAACTTTATGGGTTGGTAGTTTTGCCTTAGTTTTTTCTGGTATTCCTAGCGGTGGTGTTTATGCTTTAGGGGCGACTATGTTATTAGGGTATGTTGCTTGGCAAGTTTGGCGTAATCGAATTAAATAACCCGTTATCTATAGATGACATTGCAAAATAGAGGAATGAAAATCAAAAATTCTATTTTTTTCTTGCCTTTGCATGACATAACAAACCTAATTGGCGATCACCAAATTTAATTATTACTTAAAAATCTCCCTAACTCCCCAACTCTCCAACTCCCTAATACCCCAAAACCCTAACACCCCATAGATTGATGACAGGGAGAAAAAGAAAGTCGATGAAAAGGGGTTACTCCATATTTTGCGATAGCTTGAAGATGTTTTTTTGTACCATAACCTTTATTATTTGCTAAATCATAGTGAGGAAATTTTTGATCATAAGTCATCATTAATTCATCCCGCCAAACTTTAGCAATGATACTAGCTGCCCCAATAATTGGCGATCGTCCATCACCTTTAATTAAATTAATTTGAGGATAAGACAAATTAGGTAATAAAAATTTACCATCAATTAAACAAAGTTCTGGAACAAATTTTAATTGATTAATAGCTTTAGTCATAGCTTCTAAAGAGGCTTGAAAAATATTAATTTGATCAATAGTTTGATGATCAATAACCCCTATTTTCCAATCACTGACAATATTTTTAATAGGATTTATTAATAAATTTCTTTTTTTAGGAGTTAATTTTTTACTATCATTTACCCCTATTTTTTCTAAATCCGAGATAAATTTTATCGGCAAAATAACAGCCGCCGCCACCACCTCCCCAAATAAAGCACCTCTACCCACTTCATCAACTCCCACAATCATAGCCTCTGAAGAATAATTTGACAAATATTCAGTTAAATTATCTTCAAAATTAAAAATAGAAGAGTTAATCAAACATATTTGTTGATTTTTATTCATTGAATTATTAACTGAGGTAATATGGTTAAATATAACTGAAATTGAGTTGAGCGTGTTACAGTAACAATGCTTTAAGCTCCGAATTAGTGATGATTCGGATTAAACTAGCTCATCTTTATTCAATCCAGCAAATTAAGCTAGATAAGCTAATACAATAATTGATTGTTTTACATAAAGTTTCATTACAAAACACTTAACGATAATTGCTAAAAGTTCATAATTCAGTGATTATTAAAATTGATTAATAAAAGTTTTATATTAAATTAATTTTAAATAAATATTAGGAGAACACGATCGCCATGAATATAGCTGTAGTTGGCTTGTCTCATAAGACTGCCGCCGTAGAAGTTCGAGAAAAATTAAGTATTCCTGAAGCAAAAATAGAGGAATCTATAAAACATTTACTAACCTATCCTCATATCGAAGAAGTAGCCATTATTAGCACTTGTAATCGTCTTGAAATATACGCTACAGTCACAGAAACGGAGCAAGGAGTTAAAGAAATAAGTCAATTTTTAGCAGAAATAGGTCATATTCCCCTCTATCAATTACGCAATAATTTATTTATTCTTTTACATCAAGATGCCATTCGACATTTAATGAGGGTTTCAGCTGGATTAGAAAGTTTGGTTTTAGGTGAAGGACAAATTTTAGCACAAGTTAAAAATACCCATAAATTAGCTAATCAATATAAGGGTTTGGGACGATTATTAGATAGACTATTTAAACAAGCCATGAGTGCGGGAAAACGAGTGCGTACGGAGACAAATATAGGCACGGGTGCGGTTTCTATTAGTTCGGCGGCGGTAGAATTAGTTGATCTTAAAATTGAAAATTTAGCTAGTCAAAAAATAACGATTATTGGGGCTGGTAAAATGTCTCGGTTATTAGTTCAACATCTTTCTGCTAAAGGAGTTAACACTATGGCGATCGTTAATCGTTCCAAACATCGGGCGCAAGAGTTAGCAAATAATTTTCCCCAAGTGACCTTAAACATTTATAATTTAGATCAAATGTTAGATACAGTGGCAAATTCTGACCTTATTTTTACTAGCACCGGTGCTACTGAAC